>CBFGNP010000027.1:0-13402 GCA_965650095.1 uncultured Pedobacter sp.
GTCAAAGAATTTTTTCCAGTAGAGGACAACGACGGCCAGAATGGCCCCCAGTTGAATCGCCACCTCAAATAATTTCACAAAATCATCCTTCCCGATACCCATAAAGGAACTGGCGATCACCATATGCCCGGTTGAGGAGACGGGTAAAAACTCGGTTAACCCTTCAATTACAGCCAGAATAAAGGCTTGCAAATAATCCATGAAGTAAATTATTTTTTTAAGATGGCATAAACGCCAAAGCCAAAGCCAAACAGGACAACCATTGGTGCCAATGTAGTCTTTCTGAAATCATAGATATCAGTGGTCCCTATCATTAAAATAAAGCCAAGCACAACAATTGCAATGCTGATCAATAACAGCTGATAATTTTTCTTGGTGAAAACCAGTTCACTTCTTGTTCCCTGAGTTGCAGGTGTTGTTTTTTTCTCTGTCATTATCTGTAAAGATCGTAAATTTTTAGTTTCAAATATTTGCTTACCGCAAATGAAGTGCTGATTGCAGTGATAAAAATACCTACCACCACAAGGCTTCCCAGCACGATTCCAAATTCCGTGTAATTTCTTAAAATAATCATTTCAGGAATTTCCCTTTGCGCATAGAACAAGATGCCCAGCAAAATTAAAATGGCTATAAAAGCAGCTATTAGGCCATGTAAAGCAGCAATAAGAATAAAAGGCTTGCGGATAAAATTCCTTGTTGCGCCAACCAACTGCATACTTTTGATCAAAAAGCGCTGAGAGTAAATGGCCAGCCGGATTGTATTGTTTATCAAGGCGACGGAGATGATCAGCAAGATTGCAGCGAATCCCAGGATGATCAGACCGATCGTATTGATGTTTTTGTTGACCATATCAATCAGCGAACTTTGGTAAATCACCTCTTTTACGATCGGATTTTTAGCAATACTGGCCTTAAGCGCATCTATACTTTTATTATTTGCATAATCTGCCTTTAAATAAACGTCAATGGTGGAGAGTAGGGGGTTATAGCCTAAGAAATTCACGAAATCTTCGCCAAGATCATTGGTTAAGTTCCTGGCAGCCATTTCCTTGTTGATATAGACCGTACTTTTAATCGCCTGGTTTGCGTTCAGTTCTTTTTGAAATTGCAGCACTTCAGTCTCTTTCGCACCTTCATCAACAATGATGTTCAGCACAATATTTTCTTTTACGTAGTCGGAAAGATTCTTTGCATGCACTAATATCAATCCCAACATTCCCAGCATCAATAAAACCAGGGCTATACTGAATATGGTAGATATATATATGGTTTTTGTCTTCTTAGAAGCATCGCTAACTTCAAATTCTTCCATGTAATCGTTTTTATGTTTTGCGAAAATAAAAAATATAAGCCATTAAAGTACAAACTACAACGTATTTTCATGAGTATTTATTTCTTTTTAACGGTTATAAAGCTATCATCAGTTTTTATATGTCCCGTTTGTTAGTGTAAACTGATGATGGTTTCATGAGTATTTATTTCTTTTACCACTATTGAAAACCATCCTGGGCCTAAATTGTTATTGGCCTGTGAATACAAGACGATGGTTATTCAACTCTTTTTAACTTATTGTCATTTAGCCGTCTCTCCTTAAAAAGGGCAATAAGCGGGGGTTTTGTGTAACATTTTTGTACCAAAAGAAATATTTCTGCGTTATAGTCTCGAAAAATACTTATTGAAAAACATTAAAAAAAATCACCGATGAAGAAACAAATTACTTTCATTACCGCGCTACTATTCCTACTTGCCAGTATAACTGGTTGCCAGAAGGATGAAGAAACAAGTATTAAAAAGGATATTTTCGGCAAATGGCAGGTGGCGAAAATTGAAACTACAATTGCGGGTGCTGCAACTGTTGTTTATACCGGAGTTTCCTCCGATTACATCGAGTTTCGTAATAACGAACAGGATGAAGCAATAGTAAGTTTTAATTCCAATAATTATCTCGGAAATTATGTGGTTATCAACAATGACGGCCTTAATCTGAATTATAACAATAAGACACGTGTTTCGAAGATCACTACGCTTACCAATAAGAAGCTCGAATTTACCGCGACTGTAGAGGGATCGACACCACAAACTACCGAGAAATATTACCTTATCAGGTAATCGCAGCATTATTAAACTAATCAGGCCTGTTCGGAATTTATCCGGACAGGTCTTTTTGCAAATTTTAAATCTCTTATATTTGTCCCGAGCCTGTACCCTAATTCTCACAGGCATAAGATGGTTAAACAAACAGATCCGGTAACTTTTCGCTATATTTTAAAATGGGTAGTCATCGTTCTTATTATTGGCCTTGCTGCCGGAACATTATCTGCCTTTTTTTTAACCGCCTTGAATATCGCAACCAGTTTCAGGAACCAGCATAACTGGACTTTATACCTGTTGCCTGTTGCCGGTCTTATTGTCGGTCTTTTATATCATCATAAAGGAAGAGAAGTAGAGCGTGGCAATAACCTGGTGTTTGACACGGTACATAATCCCAAAGATATCATTCCTTTTAAAATGGTGCCCTTAGTGCTTACAGGGACTATTATTACGCATTTGTTTGGCGGATCTGCGGGGAGGGAAGGGACGGCGCTGCAAATGGCAGGAGCCGCGGCCGATCAATTGCACAGACCTTTCAAGCTGAAAGGTCAGGATCGGAGTATAGCGCTCATTGCCGGCTTAAGTGCTGGATTTGCCTCCGTTTTTGGAACACCCTGGGCGGGAATCGTATTTGGGATAGAGGTGCTTTTGCTTTCTAAAATGCCCTTTAAAGCCATATTGCCTGCTTGTACCGCAGCCTTTATTGCTACTTCTGTAACTGGATTATGGGGTGTCGGCCATACGCATTACAGCATCAGTTCCATAGCACCGCTATCCTTTAGAACAGTAATGTACAGCATCATGGCAGGTGTGGCCTTTGGGGCTGCTGCCATTCTATTTGTGCAGCTAACGGAGGGGTTTTCTCATTTGTTTAAAAAGATCCGGTATGCGCCTTTCCGGCCATTTATAGGAGGTGTCGTTGTGCTTTCCCTTTTTTTGCTGCCGGGCACGTATAAATATGCCGGTCTTGGCATACCAGCTATACTCGCCTCGTTCAATTCAGCTGCACAGATGCAGGACTTTGCGCTTAAAATTCTTTTTACAGCAATAACCCTGGGGGCAGGCTTTAAAGGGGGGGAGGTGACACCACTTTTTTTTATCGGGGCCACCTTAGGAAGTGCCCTTTCCTTTTTTCTACCGCTTCCTGTTGGTTTGCTTGCGGCGATGGGCTTTGTGGCGGTTTTTGCAGGCGCAGCCAAGACCCCATTGGCCTGTTGCATCATGGCAATGGAATTATTTGGCCTTTCCTGTGGCATATATGTAACGATAGCGTGTATTGTTGCTTATTTTATTTCCGGTCGGCACAGCATTTACAATGCGCCTGAGAATAAAACCCCACGCCATTTTCTGTTTGGTGAAATCAAATATTCGCTGTTGAGCAAGTCTTAATTGACAGGGCAATAAAATAGGTGTATGTCAAATTCTTAAAAATGAGCCTATTTAGTAGACATAGTATTACTCTGCCAACTGTAGACGGTTTTATATCATACAAGAATAATTATTGATTAAGAAAAGATAAAGGCATGAATTTGAATACCCTTGAAATACGGCTGGAATACCCTTGGAATACCCTGAGTGGTAATGCAAGGGTATTCCAAGGGTATCCGAATGGTATTCCAGGAGTAGATGAATCCAGGAGTTTACCTTGATTTTATCAATAGCTAAACAGGCATCAGGAAGAACTGTCAGACAGGGATCATATTCGGGTTATAAGGGATAAGGTGATTTGTTTATCCTCTCTCTAAAGAGAAGTTCTATTCGAATCAGAACTTGAGCAGCCGATAGTTTTAACCATCTGTTTGGGCACATTGTTCAACAGTTTCAGACGATCACTCGGTGTCCGGCTTAATAATTAATTCTCCATTATTTTCAATGATGAGCACATGATTTTGGCATTTAAATCCCGATTTCCTTAACCATTCACCGGCTAGGATAATAACTGGAACCAACCTGGATGATCTGACTCATGCTACAAACTTTTGTTGAACTTTAATGCGTCGCATTCCGGCAGGAAGCACTGATTTCGGAGGATCGCAAGCCCCACAGGTGCATTTTTTGTTAGGCTGTTTAACCGGGATGATTTTTGGTTGTCTGAGCTGTTCTGGTTTGGGCACCGTGGTGGTGGCCGCAGTTTGATTTTTCGGGTTTCGCATGATTGAAAAATTTTAAAAATGCCCAGGTCGCTGCGAAACCCGCCGGATACCGGAAGAATTGCAGTACTTCCAACTGCTCGCCTGGGATATTATAAATAAAATTAATTGTTAGATTGCTCCAACGTTATTCGCATTAAAAAGGTAATTAAAATGTTTAAAATAAACATAAAACTGTGTTGTGATTGAATAATCTAATTATTCAGAAAAGACCTACTATGGCCCTTTTTAATTTTTCAATTGCATTTTGCATATTTTTCGTGCAAAATCCAGCTGTTTTTGCATTTTTTTAATGCAAAAATGAAAAGCCTGCAATGTTCCATTTTCCGCTATTTCTAAAAGCGTTTCGCTGGCAATCTTTATTTCTTTATTTTCGCGCTACAAAAGGAATAGCATTAATGGATTACCAATTTAAAGAAATAGAGCAAAAGTGGCAGAAATTCTGGGCTGAGCACCAAACATTTAAAGCAGAAACTGAATCTGCCAAACCTAAGTTTTATGTGCTCGACATGTTTCCTTATCCCTCAGGAGCGGGATTACACGTGGGTCACCCGCTTGGCTATATTGCATCCGATATATTTTCAAGGTATAAAAGGCTAAAAGGCTTTAATGTACTCCACCCGATGGGATACGATTCTTTCGGTTTGCCGGCAGAGCAGTACGCTATTCAAACCGGTCAACACCCCGCTTTAACTACGGAAGCAAATATCAATACCTACCGTAAACAGTTGGATGCGATCGGCTTCTCTTTTGATTGGAACCGGGAAGTGCGTACCAGTGATCCTGAATATTATAAATGGACGCAATGGATCTTTATGCAGTTGTTTAATTCCTGGTATAACCTGGAAACTGACCGTGCAGAAGATATTACTTCCCTGATCGAAAAATTTAACGCTGCGGGTAGCGCTGACGTAAAAGCGGTTTGTGATGAGGATACAAAAAGCTTTATGCCTAGTGATTGGGGCGCCATGACCGACGAAGAAAAACAAGAAGAACTTTTAAAATATCGTTTGACTTATTTAAAGGAGAGCACCGTAAACTGGTGTGCTGCTTTGGGAACCGTATTGGCCAACGATGAGGTAAAAGACGGCTTTTCGGAACGCGGCGGTCACCCGGTTGAGCAGAAAAAAATGATGCAGTGGAGCATGCGTATCTCTGCCTATGCAGAACGCTTGTTGCAGGGTTTAAATACCATAGACTGGCCAGAACCTGTTAAAGAGATGCAACGCAACTGGATTGGCAAAAGCATCGGCGCAAGTGTAAGGTTTGCTATTGAAGCCTCTGACGAAATTTCGACGCTTAGTCAGGATTATATTGAAGTTTTTACCACCCGTGTGGATACCATATTCGGTGTTTCGTATTTGGTGCTCGCACCGGAACATGAACTCGTAGCAGAGTTGACCACAGCTGCACAGCAAAATGACATCAACAACTACATTGCCCAAACCAAAAAGAAGTCAGAATTAGATCGTATGGCCGATACCAAGACCGTATCTGGTGCTTTTACAGGAAGCTATGTCATTAATCCGGTTAGTGGTGAGCGTATTCAGCTTTGGATTGCCGACTATGTGCTTGCCGGTTATGGAACGGGTGCGGTAATGGGCGTTCCGAGTGGTGATCAGCGAGATTGGTTGTTTGCCCGCCATTTTAACCTGCCTATAGTACAGATCCTGGATGCGCAGCAAGACATTGAAAATCAGGCTGATGCTACAAAGGAAGGGAGATACATCAATTCCGGGTTTATCAATGGAATGGGTTATGCAGAAGCTACAACAACGCTGAATGCCTGGCTTGAAGAAAAAGGCGTAGGAAAGGCTAAAGTTAATTACCGCATGCGGGATGCTATTTTTGGTCGGCAGCGTTACTGGGGAGAACCGATTCCTGTGTATTTTAAAGACGGTTTGCCTTACTTAATTCAGGGAGAAGAACTGCCTTTGATGCTGCCGGAAATTGATAAATATTTGCCAACAGAAACTGGCGAGCCACCATTGGGCCGGGCCGAAGACTGGAGGTATGAAGATGAATACGAGTTCGAACTGAGCACGATGCCGGGATGGGCAGGTTCCAGCTGGTATTGGTATCGTTATATGGATGCAAGCAATGATTCAGCTTTTGCATCGAAGGAGGCTGTTGAGTATTGGAAAGATGTAGACCTGTATATTGGCGGGGCCGAGCATGCTACCGGACATCTTTTATACAGCCGTTTCTGGAACAAGTTCCTTAAAGATCTGGGTTACGTACAGGAGGAAGAGCCATTCAAAAAGCTCATCAACCAGGGAATGATTCAGGGCAGGAGTAATTTTGTATATCGTGTAATTGATGAAGAAGGTCGAGGTACCAATACCTTGGTTTCTTATGGCCTGCGGAAAGATTATAAAACGTCAGCATTGCATGTTGATGTCAATATTGTGGACAATGAGATTCTGAACATTGAGCAGTTTAAATTGTTCAGACCCGAGTTTGCCAATGCAGAATTTGTTCTTGAAAATGGCAAATACATTTGCGGAGTAGAAGTTGAAAAGATGTCTAAATCTAAATTTAACGTCGTTAATCCAGATGTGCTGATAGAAAGCTACGGAGCGGATACCTTACGCATGTACGAAATGTTCTTAGGTCCGCTTGAGCAAAGCAAGCCCTGGAATACCAATGGCATTGAAGGGGTATTTAAGTTTCTGCGCAAATTCTGGCGTTTGTTCCATAATGAAGCCTGGGTATTTCATGTAAGTGATTCTGTCCCTTCCAAAGAAGAATTAAAGGCCCTGCATAAGATCATAAAAAAAGTGCAGGATGATGTCGAACGCTTTTCGTTCAATACGTCCGTTTCCAGCTTTATGATCGCGGTAAATGAGTTGACCGATCTGAAGTGTAAAAACCGTCAGGTGCTGGAAGATCTGGTTGTGGTGCTTTCACCTTATGCGCCACACATTTGTGAGGAGCTTTGGGTATTATTAGGGCATGAGGAAGGTAGCTTGTCCTACACCCCTTATCCAACTTTTAACCCGGCTTACCTGGTAGAAGATGAGTTCAGCTATCCGGTTTCGGTAAATGGAAAGACCCGTCTGAATTTAAGCCTTAGTCTTACTTTGGAAGCCGGAGAGATTGAAGCAGCCGTGCTTGGCAGTGAGGATGTGCAGCGATACCTGGATGGCAAGGCACCTAAAAAGGTGATTGTAGTAAAGGGAAGGATTGTTAATATCGTCTTGTAAGGTAAAAAATAAGCCATTCTACTCATAGGCTGGAACCTTTGCCCGCTTCGCCAAGGGGGCAAAAATTCCTAGGCCTATTCCTAGAAGGCATATTTTTGCTCAAAAACAATCAACCAGCATCTGTAACATTTTTTGCCTTTTGTCTACTAATGGAAGGATAAAAGCCAATATGAAAAACATTATACTATTATTAATCGTCATTGCGTCTACTTTTACTGCAAATGCACAATTTACCTTGGGCGTAACACCTAAGTCTACAGTAACAGGACGGATTACCGCCGTTATCATAGATTCTATAACGAAAAAACCGGTCGATTACGCAAGTATTTCGCTGATAAAGCTAAAAGACAACAAGTCTGTGAACGGAGGGGTTACTGATGCTAAAGGGAAAGTGGTATTACAAGACGTATCACCAGATGCCTATAAACTATCTGTCGGTTTTATGGGCTATAAAACCAAAATGGTATCGGTGAAAACCAGCCCCGAGAAGCCAGATCAGCATCTGGGCACAATTTACATCAGTCCAACCGCTGGTAATTTAAAGGAAGTTGAAGTTACGGGACAAAAAGCGCTGATTGAGAATAAAGTTGATAAACTGGTCTATAATGCAGAACAGGACATCACCAATGCAGGCGGTGATGCGACCGATGTGATGCGTAAGGTACCTATGCTTTCGGTTGATATTAACGGGAATGTCCAGCTGCGGGGCAGCTCGGTAAGGGTGCTGATTAACGGAAAACCATCAGGAACTATGGCGAACAGTGTTGCTGATGCCTTGAAAATGATTCCTGCAGAGCAGATTAAAAGTGTGGAGGTAATTACCAGCCCTTCGGCGAAATATGATGCCGAAGGTTCCGGAGGCATCATCAACATCATTACCAAGAAGAAAACTGCAGAGGGAATTAGTGGCAATTTAAACACCACAATGGGCACACGGTCCAATAATGGCACCTTTAGCCTGAGTGCGAAAACGGGACGCCTTTCAGTAAACGGAAATGTGGGGGTAAATCAGGCATATCCGCAAAACTCTAAGGTGGCTGTTTTTAATACGGCTACGGTTGATGGGATAACCAATACAACTTCACAAGATGGATACTCAAAATGGTCCAGAGTTGGCTATAATGGCAGTTTCGGAATAGATTATGACATTAATGGTTACAATAACATCAGTACCAATGTAAAGTTAAATCGTTTTTCAAATGGTGGGCCGGGAAGTTCCGAGATCCTCAGGAACGGGCTTGCTTCAACCAATATCCGGGATATGGACATGAGCTTCAATAACCTGGATTGGAATGTGGATTACCGAAAAACCAGTAAAAATGAGGGAGAAGAATTCAGCGTTTCCGCACAGTTATCGAAAGGCAGGAACGGGAGCGACTTTAGCAATATGTTTACTAGTGCCGGTATTCCAGATGTAGTGGTACTCGGCCATAACACAGGTAAAAATAACGAGTACACGCTGCAAAGTGATTACACTTATCCTTTTACTAAAACTACCGTGCTGGAAACCGGGCTGAAGGGGATCTTCAGAAATATCATCAGCGATTATGACCAGGCCCAGCAGGACTTTGATTACGACCAGAATGTGGCTGCAGCGTATGGGGTAATGGGTTTTAAGCTGACAAAAAAAATGACAGTTAAAGCGGGTTTAAGGGCTGAGTATACTAAAATTGATGGCCTGGCAGGTAACTCCTTAAATTTTGATAACGATTATTTTAATCTGTTCACAAGCATGGTCGTATCCCAAACCCTGAAGGGGATGACTACGGTCAAACTAAGTTATAACCGCAGGGTACAACGCCCTAGTCTTTTCTATTTAAATCCTTTCAGAAATGAGAGTGATGTTTTCAATCCCATGCAGGGTAACCCTAAACTCGCACCCGAGCTGACAGACAATATAGAATTGGGTTATTCAACTTTCATTAAAGGGTCGGTAATTAATGCATCTGTATTTTACCGGAGCACTCAGGATGTGATTGAAAGTGCCATACAGCCAATCATAGAAGGTGGTGTAAGTAAAAATCTGACCACCTATATCAATGTGGGTACCAGCCAATCTTACGGTTTCAATATTTTTGGTTCCTACAATCCAAAACCGAAGTGGACTTTAATGGCCAACATGGGTTTAAATACTTATGAGATCAACAGTGCTGATAGGAATATCAATACAGGCACATTCTTAAACTACACCGCTTTTGCGCGCTCGGCTTATGCCTTGCCAGGCGGATGGAGTACAGAGCTCTGGGGAGTGGTTAATGCGCCAAAGCGTACCTTTCAGGGAAAAACAGACATGATGTATTTCTATGGTGGAGCCGTGAAAAAAGAGATTTTAAAAAAAAATGCAACCATTGGTTTAAATGTGCTGAACCCTTTTAGCCGCGACTTGAACATTAAAACGACAAATGCGACTGCCAATTCTTATCAAAATACCAATATTCATTATCCTTTGCGTTCATTTGGGATTAATTTTAGCTATAAATTCGGAAAAATGAATTTCAACGCACAGCCAAAGAAGAAGAAAGGTATTAACAATGATGATCTGAAGAAAGAAGAGCAGCAGGGTGGTGGCGGAATTGGTGGTTTGCAGGGGAATTAATTCTTTTTCACCGTTTTCAGCACCATCAGGTTCAGGGCATTCAGCGAATAGCCGCTAATGTTGTTTTGTGTCATGATCAGCGATTGGTCATACAGAATGGGGACCACATTCGCATGCTCCACAATCATCCGATCCATTTTCTGGTACAAGAGATAGCGCTTTTTATTGTCACTTTCATAATAGCTTTGCTCAAACAAATGGTCAAAATCATCATTAAAGTAGCCGGTATAGTTCGGCCCGTTTGGTACCTTGTTTCTGGAATAGAACATGGCCAGGTAGTTTTCCCCATCCGGGTAATCAGCTATCCAGGAGCCCCTGAAAAAGTTAACCCCGTTTTTCGCGATCAGGTCGCGCAGACTGGCATTGGGGCTTACATCAACTTTTACCCGCATGCCTATGGCACTCAATTCGCCCTGAATAAATTCAATAAGGTCTTTATAGGTGGTTGATGTGCTTAAGGTAATTTCTGGCATGCCCTTGCCATAGGGAAAACCAGCTTCGGCAAGTAAGCGGGCAGCCTTCTGAGGCTCATAATGATAGCCCTTAACGGCGGCACTGTCAAATCCGGGCATCCCATGGGGGATAAAACCCGACGTGGCAGGCATGCCAATGCTGTTTCGTAAATATTTGATCAGTTTAGGCTTGTCGATCGCGTAATTGATGGCTTGTCGCACCTTTTTAAACCTTAATGGTGAGGTTCTGACGATGGCTTTTGAGGTGTCGACCAATATGCCAACATATTCTGTGCATAGATACGGGCCTTTTCTCAGCTTAAACTTGCCTTCATACTTTTCTGTCATTCTTCCACTTTTAGTCAGGATGTCGTCCCTGTAGCTGCCATCAACCTTGTCAAAAAAATCCAGGTCTTTTTTGAGGAAATTCATAAAAGCACTTTGCTTATCGCTGATGAAGGTTACTTTAACCGCGTCCAGATAGGGAAGCTGTGTGCTGCCATCTTTTTCCCAGTAATGTTCATTCTTCAGTAATACCAATATCTCATCTTCCTTCCAGTATTTAAATTTGAAAGGGCCGGTACCAACGGGGTGATTCCTGAAATCCTTGCCGTAATGTTCTACAATTTCACGCGGCACTACCGAGCAGTACTGAGTGGTAAGCAGGTTGATGAAAGCAGGAAAAGGCTTACTGAGCCTGATCTGGAAGGTGCTGTCATTTAACGCGCTAAAACTGTTGATGTCTTTCACTTTATCACTAAAGATCCATCCGCCTGAGGAGGCTACCTGTGGGTCTATCAGCCGGTAAAAACTATATTTAAAATCTGCAGCGATTACCTTCCGGCCTTTTCCGCCGGCAAAGATCGGGTCATCATGAAAGTAGACGTCGTTACGCAGATTAAAGGTATAGGTTAGATGGTCGTCCGATACCTGCCAGGTTTTGGCAATACAGGGCAATGGAGTTAAGCTGCTATCTATTTGTACCAGTCCGTTAAAGATCTGATTGATCATCCATATGGCATTCTGGTTGCGTGCAAATGCAGGGTCAAGAGAAGTCACATTTTGATCAAGGTTCATATTAAACACCTTTTTCTCCCCGTCGGAAGACTTGTTTTTACACGATATGAACGTTAAAACCAACAGAACGTAAAAAATATTGTTTATGATACGGTGCATCGCTTCAGGAATAGTAATTTTGTACAAAGTAATAATAAATTAATATGTCTTTTTTAAATGCGGTTATAAATAAGGTTAAAGAAGAAGCGTTACGGGAACAGCTTCAGGAACGCATAGCTATAATCGAGCATAAAATAAAGTTCATGGATAAGGTGCCTGTTGCCTGTCTGGACACTCATAACCACGTCAATTACACTTTGGCAGAGATGATCTTAAGTGGCGGAGGTATCCTACACGATTTCGTGGATACCGCCAGAGTGGTTATTTATATGGAAAAAGGGACTACTATGCTGGAACTGATGGGCATTGTTCCACCCTTGCTGGATAAAAGCTGGCCGGCTGTTCAATACAACCGGGTTTATTTAATGAACGGACAGGATCTCGATGCAGAAGAGCCAGAAGACCTGGTCGCTACACTTGAGGATATTGCAGAAATGCTGCATCCGGGTTCTTTTGTATTTGGTAATGAAGGTATAGATTGGCTCAGTTTTAAAACGCAATAAATTTATCCATCTGCTGTCCGGTAAATTTTAAGGTGTCCTCTTTAAAAAAGTCGCCATTTTCATCCAACTCGTTTCTTACCGCAGAAATGTGAATTCTTAGCGGCAACACATTCAGATGCAGGTAACTGCATACGCCTCCAAAGTGGTCTATTCCCCTGATGTTTCCGTACTTGCCGGAGGAAAGGCCAACCAGCGCAGCTTTCTTGTCGTAAAAGCTGTCAGGGAAATTGCAGGCATCAATAAAAGTTTTTAATACTCCCGGGAAACTCCCGTTGTATTCTGGTATGATAAAAAGAAATTTACTGGTACTGGCAATCAACTGCTGGATCTTTTCAAACTCCAAACTTCTTTTGCCGTAAAGATCCGATGCGATAAGTGTTTCAGGAAGGTCTTCAAGATTAAAAAGATGAGTTTGTAACCCTTTTTCCGCCAGCGTTTTCTGATAATATTTTGCGACTTTTAAGGTATTACTTGCAGGCCTGTTTGTGCCTGATATGATGGTTACCATGCGTAAATTGTTAATAAGATGTGTAAAACACTTAAGGCATTAGTATTAGTTTTGCCATTTAGTTTGTATCTTAGCTAATCGTTAAAATATGCCTAAAACATTACAAAAATAGGATTTTTTATAGATTTACTTCAATGTAAATTAAGCCTTAAGTAAATAATTAGTAATTATTAAAAACATAAATGAGTAAAATTATTGCATTGGCAAATCAAAAAGGTGGTGTAGGTAAAACGACTTCATCTATAAACCTGGCCGCAAGTTTAGCTGTATTGGAATACAGGACTTTACTGGTTGACGCAGATCCTCAGGCCAACTCTACCTCGGGTATTGGCTTTGATCCCAGAAATATCAAGAACAGCATCTATGAATGTATCATCAATGATATTGAACCGACGGATGCGATCCAAAAAACAGAAACCCCTAACCTGGACCTGTTGCCGGCACACATCGACCTGGTAGGTGCGGAGATCGAAATGATCAACCTCAATAACAGGGAGTATAAGATGAAAGCGGTGATGGAGAAGATAAAGGATCAGTATGATTTTATCATCATCGATTGCTCTCCTTCATTGGGTTTAATTACCATTAACGCACTTACAGCTGCGGATTCTGTGATCATCCCTGTGCAATGCGAATACTTTGCATTAGAAGGTCTTGGGAAATTACTGAACACAATTAAAATTGTACAAAACCGTTTAAATCCTGAACTGGAGATCGAAG
>CBFGNP010000028.1:0-13326 GCA_965650095.1 uncultured Pedobacter sp.
CTAAAATAGAGATGCCTGTAGTTTTTAATAAAAATATTGACGAGGATACCATACTGGCCGTATGGAAAATTGAGGAAACGGAAGCAGAACTGCTTTCGGCCCTGCAGTTGAAACAACATGAGCTGGATGTCATTTCGACCTTAAATAATGGCAAGCGACTCCTGCACTGGCTGAGCACCCGGGTGCTGTTGCGGACGATGCTCAATACTGCGGAATATATTGACTGCAGAATGGATGAGCATGGTAAGCCTTATCTTCCTGATCTGGATTATCACATTTCGTTAAGCCATTCTTATGATTATGCTTCCGTGATCGTTGGCAAGACCAAAAAAGTTGGTGTTGATATTGAGCTGATCAAACCTAAAATAAAAAGTATCAGGCATAAATTCCTCAATGATATAGAACTGAAGCAAGAACAGATGATCGATAATATTGATGGTTTGTATGTCTGCTGGTGCGCTAAAGAGGCCATTTATAAATGGCATGGCAGGAAAGGACTGGAGTTTAGAAAGCACATCCATCTTCAACCTTTTTACCTGGAAGCTGAGGGCAAACTGGATTCGTTTGTCGACCTGCCAGAGGGTACACAGGCACTCACCGTTCATTATTTCAAGATGAAAGATGGTTATATGCTGGGCTATGTGGTAGCTTAATTTTTTTTGTAAGATGAATAAAAAAGTTGAATTTATAGATTGGGGCCTTACCGACTATCAGGAAGCATGGCGTAAGCAGGAAAGTATCTTTGACCGGACCGTTGCTTTAAAAATACAGAACCGGACCAGCAATACCAGTCTGGAAACACCCAACTATCTTGTTTTTTGTGAACATCCTCATGTATATACACTGGGTAAAAGTGGTAAGCCTGAAAACCTACTGCTTGATGAAGAGGGGCTTGCGGCTAAAGCGGCTACTTATCATAAAATAAATAGGGGAGGCGATATTACCTACCATGGTCCGGGACAAATTGTGGGATACCCGATTTTAGACCTGGACAATTTTTTTACCGATATTCATTTGTACCTGCGAACACTGGAAGAGGCGGTTATTCTCACACTGGCCGATTATGGAATTGGGGCAGGCAGGTACCCGGGCTTTACAGGAGTATGGCTGGATGCCGATAATGAAAAGGCCCGTAAGATCTGTGCGATGGGCGTAAGATGCAGCCGATGGGTAACCATGCACGGTTTTGCGTTTAACGTAAATGCAGACCTGGACTACTTTAAGCACATTGTACCCTGTGGGATCGATGATAAAGATGTAACGTCCATGCAACGGGAATTGAAACATCCACTTGATATGAAGGAGGTTGCAGCTAAACTTAAATCTCACATAGCCGAGTTGTTTAATATGGTGCTCATCTGATCTGCCAAAAAAAAGCCATAGAATTTTGATTTTTTGTAACTAATCTTATCTTTACAAGAAACCTTTAAACCTAAAACTATGGATTACAACTCGGAGTACTCAGCAGTCGGAGCCGGCATTGGTGCCGGAATGATTATTTTCTGGCTAGCCGTTATGGTGCTGGTATATGCATCATTATGGAAAATTTTTGTTAAAGCCGGGAAACCGGGATGGGCAGCAATTATTCCCATTTATAACCTGATTATTCTTATTGAAATTGTGGGCAAGCCTACCATTTGGATATTGTGGTTGATCATCCCTTGTGTAAATATCGTTTTTGGGATCTGGCTGACTAACTTGCTCAGTAAAAGTTTCGGCAAAACCGAAGGCTATACGGTGGGACTATTGCTTTTACCTATTGTATTTTATCCCCTTTTAGGATTTGGTGACGCCAAATATTTAGGCCCCTCTGCCGCTGAAGCACGGAATGGATTCAACAGTCCGGATAATCGCTTTGGAGGAAATAACCCATTTGGAGGAAATAATCCATCTGGTTCAAATGATCCGTTTAATCAGCCACCAACAACACCTAACGCTTAATTGCTGGTCGTAAACATAGGTCTGTTATCCGCCTGGTCCTTTCTGCTGGGTCAGGCGGATAAGTTTTTTCTGCCCTGTCCATTTAAGGCGATAGCCGGTATTGATTGTCCGGGTTGCGGCTTTCAACGCTCATTTTTGGCGCTGTTAAAGGGCGACTGGCAGGAAAGTTTTCATTTGTACCCAGCCACCGTACCGCTGATACTTACCTTTATCATTGCTGTCCCCACCCACTATTTCACGAAAAAGAGCCATTCCAAATTGATCAAAATTTTATACCTGATCACTGGATTCATTATATTTGGCAGTTATCTGTTTAAAATGTTATCCTGAAATGATTTCAGCCGGCTGTATAAATCATCATAAAATCTTTTACCTGGCACTGGGCGATTCCTATACCATTGGAGAATCCGTTCCTTTCGAAAGCAGCTTCCCTCATCAGCTGGCAGCCTGCCTCAGCACCAGCGGATTGGATGTCGATGCACCTGTCATCATTGCAAAAACAGGCTGGACAACCAGCGAGCTGCAATCTGCAATAAAAACCGCCGGCCTTAAGCAAAAGTTTGATCTCGTTACTTTGCTGATTGGTGTAAATAACCAATACCGGGGAGAATCGCTGACGCTTTATCGTGAAGAATTTAAGGCGCTGCTGCATACAGCCATTGATTTTGCGAAAAGCGGTAAGGCGGGGGTGTTTGTGTTGTCGATTCCTGACTGGGGCATTACTCCCTTTGGAATGAACAGTGGCCGCGATGCTCGGGAAATTGCAAAAGAAATAGACGAATTTAATGCCCTGAATAAGGAAGAAACACTGGCTGCAGGAGTCAGTTATACCGATGTCACCTTCGCTTCAAGGAAGTCGCTTTCCGACCTGGAACTTGTCGCCGCAGACGGGTTACATTATTCTGAAAAGATGCACGCCGAATGGGCTGCAAATTTGCTCCCTTCCCTGACTAAGGCATTCAAACCGCTATAGTGCAATAGCCGTCTGGTGATTATAATCTTTAATTATCGTTTTTAAAAAATCCATTTCATTCATCCCTGTCGGAATAGTTACTGCAAGGAGCGCAGCGACTTTGGCCGACATGCTAAAGATCAGGTCGGTGTTGTAGGTTTTATAATAGGTCGCAATGACTTCGTGGATCAACTCAATATCCCTGTCAGTAAGCAAGCTGACATTGTTAAAAAGGGGTATGTATTCTTCGTCTACCGGATGAAAGGCAATGTGGTCAAAAACTGTTCGGGGAATGGTCTTGATCACGGTAGTTCCGGCAACAATATCTCCAATCCGTTGTTTCTTTTCCGAGATGGCAATGCAGATTAAGCCGCCAACTTGTGCGGTCAGCACAAAATCAACCAGGCGGAATAACCATCGGATGAAGTACTGGCCTATGCTTGCCTGGCTGCCATCAAGGCTGATCACTTTTATTTTCATGAGGCGTTTACCAACGCACTGCCCATTCATCAAAACTTCGCAAATAAGGTTATAGAAAACGAAACTGGCAGCATAAATACCGATCATTACCGGAATCAAATACGAAGTATTTCTTAACAGACCCGAAATACCTGTAACAGCAATCAGCAAGGCAAAGATTATATATAAGCCCAGAAATATACCCAGGTCTATCAGCCTGGCAGCTATGCGTTCGCCCAAACCTGCAACCGGATAATCTATATCCACATGCTGACTGGTATTTACCTTAATTGTTTCCATTTTATTCAAATATAATATTGATGGTGAATAAATTGTTGTAAAATGTTTTTTTGTAGTATTTTAACAGAAAATTATACGCTAGTTAAAACCTATGAGAGAGGCTTTGTTTGTTAAACAGAATTCAGGGAAATGGAAATCCTATGAACAGTTGCAGGCAAGCCATCCTGATCAGGTTGCTGAACGGTTTATAGACATCACCAACGATCTGGCTTATGCCAAAACGTTTTATCCCAAATCTAAAACCACCGCTTATTTAAACGGCCTGGCTTCGGTATTGCATCAGTCTATTTATAAAAATAAAAAAGAGGATAGCAACCGCTTTATTGCTTTCTGGAAATTTGAACTGCCTGTATTGTTTTACACTTACCGCAAACAGTTGCTTTATGCATTGATTTTCTTTGTTATTTCAGGAGCCATCGGTGTATTGTCTGCAAAATATGATGATGGCTTTGTGCGACTGATCCTGGGCGACCGCTACGTAAACATGACCAATGAAAATATAGCGAAAGGTGATCCTTTTGGTGTTTATAAGCGACAAGGGCCCGTTAGCATGTTTTTTATGATCGCAGCCAATAATGTATATGTATCCCTGCTGTGTTTTGTAAGTGGCATATTTTTGGGGATAGGCCCTGTTTTTATGCTCTTGAGAAACGGGATCATGCTTGGCTCATTTCAATATTACTTTTTTAGCAAGGGCCTCGGTGCAGCATCTATCCTCGTGATCTGGATCCATGGGACTTTAGAGATTTCTGCCATTGTCATGGCTGGTGCTGCCGGGCTGGTGCTTGGACACGGCCTGCTGTTCCCAAAAACTTACACCCGTTTACAGGCTTTCAGAAATAGTGCGAAAGATGGGACAAAGATGGCCCTTGGAATCGTACCGATACTTGTTGTAGCCGCTTTTTTTGAGGGCTTTGTTACCCGTTATACCCAAATGCCTTTATGGCTAAGCATAAGTGTTTTAGGCGGATCGCTGCTATTTATCATCTGGTATGTAGTGATCTATCCTTTACAATTAAATAAACGCAATCAAATCAGCTGATATGTTGGAAAAATTAGAGTTTAAAAAATTACGCGCTTTCGGAGACATCATTAATGATACTTTTTTATTTATAAGAGAAAATTTCCGGCCTTTACTCAAGGTATTTATTTATCTGTGTGGTTTTTTTCTGCTGGCAACAACAATAACATCAGTGATGCAGCAGCTGGACATGAAGACAGCGATGGGGAGTTCCGGGCCCCGCTCCGGATTCAGTAAAATGGGGGCGCTTTTTACCTTTAATTATTTCCTTGTTATCGTATTTTCCCTGGCCAGTTATGCGGCGATAACCGTATCAGTGCTGAGTTTTATCGCGCTGTATATTCAGAATGAGAATGTCGCCCCCAGCCCGGAACAGGTCTGGGCCTATTTTAAATATTACTTCTTCAGGGTATTTTTCAGCAGCTTTTTTATCGGTGTTTTCCTGGTGCTGGCCTTTGTACTTTGCCTGGTTCCGGGTTTTTACGTGTTTCCGGCTATGTCCCTCTTCTTTCCGGTCATGGTGTTGGAAAATGCCGATTTCCAATATTCTTTCGGCCGTTCATTCAAATTATTGAAAGACCAGTGGTGGCTAACAGCCGGTGCCATCTTTATCCTTTGGGTAATTACCTATGCCTGTATGATGTTTGCTTCAGTACCAGCGATTGCCCTGACCATGGTTGGCACTTTTATCCCCGCAGCAAAAGAATGGAGCACGGTTATGATTATAATTGGCACCATTATTCAGAGCTTAACTTATGTCTTTACAGTGATACCGGTTATCGGGCTCGCGCTTTGCTACTTTAACCTGGTGGAAATACATGAAAGTACGGGCCTGATGGACCGCATTAATCAATTTGGTGAGGCGAAAGATCATGCAGCAGGTGCTGAAGAATATTAAGATGCGAAAGGCTCTTCTTCTATTTTTCTTTGTTTTTATGGCCCTGAATGCTGCCAATGCTCAGCCGTCGGATCGAAAGGCGATCAGGAATATTTCGCTTAAAGATGACAGTACAGCCCTCGATGTGAGGAGTTTTAATACTGAGCAGCTAAAGGATTACCGTACGCAGAAAGAATTTCACTACGATGACGCTGCCCCGATGGATACCAGCTGGTGGGACAGATTCTGGAACTGGGTCTGGCATTTGTTTGATGGTATTTTAGGAAACAATTATACTGGCGGCTTTATGAAGTACCTGGTAATTTTTGTGACGGCTGCAGCGCTTGTCTTTATTGTGGTTAAACTGATTGGGCTTGACCTGAAGATCTTTGCATGGAAACCGAAGGCAGTGGATATTCCCTACGATGAGTCGCTGGAGAATATTCATGAGATCAATTTTGGCGAGGAAATAGAAAAGGCCGTTTCCAACGGCAATTACCGACTCGCCGTTCGGTTATTTTACCTCCATTCGCTCAAATTACTGAACGACAGGCAGCTGATCAGCTGGCAGCCGGAAAAGACCAATCATGCTTATATCAACGAAATCACAGACCCAGGCAGAAGACAGGAGTTCAGTGTGCTTACCCGGCAGTTTGAATACATCTGGTACGGTGATTTCTTTATTGATAAGGATCGCTTTGGTGTGGTCAGGAAGAGTTTTGAACGGTTTAACGTTAAGGCCTTATGAAGGGATTCAACTTATACCTGGTGGGAAGTGCGGTAGCTATGTTGCTGTATTTAGTTGCACAATACTATAAACCGAAGCCTACAAACTGGACACCAACTTATTTAAAGGAGGATAAAGCTCCCTTCGGAACTTATATCTTATACCATGAACTGGAAAGTTTGTTTCCAGGGACCCGGACAGGCGCATCGAGGCTCCCCGTTTATAACACTTTAAAGGAGCAGGAATTTGAGCGCAGTAATTACCTGTTTATTGCGGGGGAAGTTAAAATGGATGAGTATGATTACCAGGAGCTGGTGAAATATATGCAGCGAGGGAATAACGTATTGATTGCTGCCTACAAACTAAGTGATTTTTTAACTGATACACTTCAATTACAGATGAATTCTGTGGGCTATGTCAACACAAAGGGAACTCCGCTTAATTTTGTAAGCCCTGTTTTTAAAGAAAAGCACCCTTACGTTTTTAATAGAGGGCTGGGTGATCAGTATTTCAGCAGGGTGGATACCCTGCGGGCAACGGCATTGGGCAGAAATGCCAATGGCGACGTTACTTTCGTAAAATATACTTTTGGCAAAGGGGCGCTTTATCTGTTGCCCAGTCCACAATTGCTCAGTAATTACAATTTATTGAATCCTGCTGGTGCGGCATACATCGCTAAAGCGCTTTCTTATTTACCCGCTGCAAAAAGATTGATCTGGGATGAAAACAATACGCGCGGGAACGTAGATGATGAATCTGTGCTTCGTGTGCTGGTTAAGCATGAGCAGTTGCGCTGGGCCTATTACCTCGCCCTGTGTGGCTTAGTGATATTCATATGTTTTGAAATGAAGCGCCGGCAGCGCATCATTCCGGTCATTGACCCGCTAAAGAATACTTCGGTCGATTTTGTTAAGGTCGTGGGTAAAGTTTATTATCAGCAGCGTGATAACCGGGATATTGCCCATAAAAAGATCAGTTATTTCCTGGAGTATGTGAGGAGCAGCTATCGATTAAAAACCACAAATTTGGATCAGGAATTTTTAGCCGTGCTGGTCATTAAATCGGGTGTAGAGGAGGCCCTTGTACAGCAATTAATTGAAATGATCGATAAGGTAAATAACACCGTTATGGTGAATGATGATCAGCTCATCAGCCTGAATAAATTAATAGAGAAATTTTATAAACAAGCCCAATAAATTATGGAAGCGGAAATGTTTACCCAAAGAACCGACCTTACACAGCTGAATACTGCAGTGGAGCAGATCAGGCAAACCCTGGGCAGTATTATTGTCGGCCAGAGAGATACCATTGATTTTTTAATTGCCGGATTACTCGCCGATGGCCATGTCCTTTTGGAAGGGGTACCCGGGGTGGCCAAGACATTAAGCGCCAAACTGGTGGCCAAAAGTATCGATGCTTCTTTTTCACGCATTCAGTTTACACCCGATCTGATGCCCTCCGACGTGATCGGCACTTCAGTCTTTGATCCCAGATCGGCTTCGTTTGAATACCGTAAAGGCCCAATATTTGGCCATATTGTTTTGGTTGATGAGATTAACCGGGCACCGGCAAAAACACAATCGGCCTTATTTGAGGTCATGGAAGAAAGGCAGATCACAGTAGATGGTCATACTTATCCCATGGATGAGCCTTTTATGGTTCTGGCGACCCAGAACCCGATTGAACAGGAGGGGACCTACCGATTGCCTGAAGCGCAGTTAGACCGTTTTTTGTTTAAGATTGAAGTAAAATACCCAACGCTTGAAGAAGAGACCGCCATTTTGCTGAACCAGCACCAGCATAAATTGGAAGATGAACTGAAAGCGGTAAAAGCAATTTTGAGCCTTGATCAGATCAAAGCCTGCCGCAGCGTCATAAAAGCGCTCCATGTAGAACCTAAACTGATCGAATATGTGGCAAAGATCACCCATGAAACGAGGAACAACAAATCGCTTTTCCTAGGTGCATCCCCAAGGGCTTCTCTGGCTATGATAAATGGTGCTAAAGCCTTTGCTGCAATGCAGGGGCGTGATTTTGTAACACCGGAAGACATTGTAAAAGTGGCACCGCCGGTATTGGCGCACCGGATCATGCTGACGCCCGACAAAGAAATGGAAGGCCTGACAGGCCATGATGTTGTCGCTCAGATCATTCAGAAAATTGAAGTTCCAAGATAAAAACCGGAAATATTGAAACACTTTCTTCGTAAATACTATAAAGACCTTTTTCTAGGCAAAAGATTTTTTGCGGGGATTGGGCTATGCGTAAGTTTGTTTCTTTTTTCTTTCTTTTTGCCCTGGCTGGGTGATCTGCCATACTTCTTTTTTTGGGTATTTGTGATACTGGTGCTGATTGACCTGACCTTGTTGTACCGGACAAAACAGGATGTTTTTTTACGCAGGGATGTGCCGGAACGCCTGAGCAATGGCGATGACAATGAACTACAGATCTATATCGAGAACTTTTATCCTTTTGGTATTTATGTAGGTATCATTGATGAGATTCCTTTTCAGTTTCAGAAAAGAGATCTTTGGTTTAAGAGCAGCTTAAAGTCAGGTGCACGAAAGCTGATCGCTTACACCTTAAGGCCAACAAAAAGAGGCGAATATATATTTGGGCAGATCCGTTTGTATGTGCAGTCGCCATTGCGGCTGGTTACGCGGAGATTCAACTTTGGGGAAGAGCTGACCGTCCCTGTTTATCCTTCTTTCCTGCAGTTGCGGAAATATGAGCTGATGGCCATATCGAACCGCCTGAGCGAACTTGGCATTAAAAAGATCAGAAGGATTGGCCATAGCATGGAGTTCGATCAGGTGAAGAGTTATGTACAGGGAGATGATTACCGGACGGTGAACTGGAAGGCCACCGCCCGTAAGGGCGACCTGATGGTAAACTCGTTCACAGATGAGCGGGCGCAGCACGTGTATTGCATCATTGACAAATCAAGGACAATGAAAATGCCATTTGAGGGACTGAGCCTGTTAGATTATGCCATTAATGCAAGCCTTGTGCTTTCCAATGTGGCGCTGGTAAAACAAGATAAGGCAGGATTAATCACCATTGCGGAAAAGACCGGGAGCATCGTGCCGGCAGACCGGCGGCCGGCACAGCTTGGCAAGATAATGGATGTTTTATATAAGGAAAAAACCCGTTACATGGAATTGAATATGGAGGCTTTGTATGCCAGTGTGCGCGGTACATTAAGGCAGCGCAGCCTCCTGGTGATGTTTACCAATTTTGAAAGCATGTCTGCCCTGAACAGGCAGCTGCCATTTTTGAAGCGCATCGCTAAATTTCATTTGCTGCTGGTGGTATTTTTCGAAAATACAGAGCTTAAGGTCATCACAGAAAAGCCGGTGCGGGATGTAGAAGACATTTACATTCAGACCATTGCCACTAAGTTCGCTGTTGAAAAGAAACTGATGGTAAAGGAACTGGCCAAACATGGTATCCTGAGCGTGCTTACCCCACCGGAAAAATTAACAGTGAATGTGGTGAACAGATACCTGGCAATCAAGGCGCAGCAAAAGATCTGATGAACGAGGGATGCTTGCCCCTGCCTGTATATTACTGTTGCTTTAGCACTCGGGCAGACTGATCGGGATGTTGGTCGCCAGTCCACCATCAGAGGTTTCCTTGTACTTAGAATTCATGTCCAACGCCGTCTCCCACATCGTGTTTACTACAGCATCGAGGCTTACTTTGGCCTGATCCGGGTTGGTTTGCAGCGCCAGCTGGCTGGCGGTGATCGCTTTAATTGCACCCATGGTATTTCTTTCAATACATGGGACCTGAACCAACCCCGCTATGGGATCGCAGGTTAAACCTAAATGATGCTCCATGGCAATCTCTGCCGCCATGAGCACCTGACGTTGTGAGCCTCCCAAACACTCGGTCAAAGCCGCGGCAGCCATGGCCGAGGATACGCCGATCTCTGCCTGGCATCCGCCCATTGCGGCTGATATAGTTGCCCCTTTTTTAAAGATGCTGCCGATTTCTGAGGCACAGGCGATGAATTGCGTGATCTTTTCGTCGGTAAAGCCATCGCAAAAGGTGATATAGTATTGCAGTACGGCAGGAATAACACCTGCGGCACCATTGGTAGGGGCGGTAACTACCCGGCCAAAAGAAGCATTCTCTTCATTTACAGCAAGTGCAAAACAGCTTACCCAATCTAAGATATAG
Organism: uncultured Pedobacter sp.; assembly: GCA_965650095.1. Taxonomy (GTDB): domain Bacteria; phylum Bacteroidota; class Bacteroidia; order Sphingobacteriales; family Sphingobacteriaceae; genus Pedobacter. Next base: position 10,463 of record CBFGNP010000028.1, read on the forward strand.
TTGAAATCATTTCCCCCCGCTCTGATGGCCATGATCCAGCTGATATAATCTGTGTATACACTATTGCCAATCAGCCTTTTGTTGAGGGCGGCAGCCCTACGGCCTACATTTAGACCGCCCGGTAAAAAACCTGAGGTATGGCAGCCTCTGAAAGTACAGTCCTTCATTACGTTGAAATGCTGCATAATGCCTTTTCTGGTTTGAGCTTCTGTGTGCCAGCACAGCTCATTTTCCATTACAATTTCAGATACTTTAAGGCCGGTAGACAGGCACCAGTGGAGCAGCTCGCTCGCTTTTTCTACCGGAAAGGGGAGGTCTACCTGTTCTTTATCCTTACCGCTTTCGCCTTCTTTAACCACAAATCCGCCACCTATAGAATAATAGGTTTCTGAAAAAGCTTTTCCATTGTCAAAAAATGCCTGAAACGTAACTGCGTTCGGATGAAATGGCAAACTTTCAAAGAAAAGGAAAATCATGTCCTCATTATAGTTGAAAGGGAGCAATTGCTCGGCAGCAAGGGGCAATAGCTGCTCTTCTTTGATCCGGCTGATGGTGGAGTCAATGGCGTTGACGTCAAATGTGACTGGATCTGCCCCAGTCAGGCCCAGTAATATCGCTACATCAGTTCCATGCCCTACACCGGTTTTGGCAAGAGAGCCGTACAGGAGGACCTTTACCTGCGCAACCTGGGTCAATAATCCACGCTGTTCTAATGAAGCTGTAAATTGCTGAGCCGCTCTCCATGGGCCAAGTGTGTGCGAGCTTGACGGACCAATGCCTATCTTAAAAATGTCGAATACCGAAATCTGTTCCCTTTGCATAAAGCAAAGCTACTATAGTTTGATGAGATTGTTTATATGTTGTATGAAGGATATAGCTAGAAGTCGAAGGCAATGATATTTTTGTCTTGCAGCATCCTGTCTACAAAGGCTTTGTGGTTCTTCGGACTGCCAATTGCAACCCATGTTCCGCTGATGATGCCATTAGCAAGTTCCTGCTTGCCTCTTGAAAGTTTTAATTTAGAGGTTTTAATGTCCTGTTCATATTTTTCAAGGCTTTCGCCCTCGTATCTTTTTACGATCCTGTAGATGCGTTTAGTGAAACGGGTTTCGGCCATGTCTTCTAAAAATGGAAAAATAAGCAGGGCGAGCAAGACAACCAGTGTAACTCCCGTAGCCTGTTCGTAATAGCCTGCACCAATGGACATACCTATCGCGGCAACTATCCAGATTACGCAGGCCGTGGTCAGGCCCTTTACCTGGTTATCTTCTTTAAAGATGACCCCGGCACCGAGGAAGCCTATTCCTGTAACGATGTTAGAGGCGATACGGTCGTGGCTGCCTAATCCGATCTTAATCGACAATATCGTGAACAGCGTTGAGCCGAGGCCGATCATGATCATGGTCTTTAGCCCTGCCTGTTTACTTCTGAATTCCCGCTCGGCACCGATAAGGCCGCACAACAGCGTTGCCAATAGAAACTTATTCACTTCGCTTTGTGTCAGGAAATGATTTCCGTTAATGATGCTTTCCATAGTTTTCCAAGTATGCTAAATATAGCAAAGATTTTACCAGGATTATCGGACTCAATAGAAATCGTAGCAGCGCAGGCCGTTGAACTTATTATAACCCGAACTGTTGGGGAAATATTTTTCGTAGCCGATGCTGCCTTCAGTGGTCCCACTTGTATTGGTATAGTTGATTTTTGAGGTCGTCGCATCATGGCTTATGCCTAGTCTGAGCTTCTCGCCATTCCGGTTTCCTTTAAACAGATCGAATATCAGGGAAACCACGATGGCATCAGGGCCGCCCTGGCTGGCACTTCTGTACCAGACACCTGTGTTTAGTCCTCTGTGCTTAAATTGTGCGCCGGCACTTATTGAACTGGAGCTGGCTTGTTTGTAATAAACGACGGAGGGGATCAGATAGGTTCCGTCCTCCTGGTTATAATCAGAATAGGAGCTTAGCGGAAATCTATAACTGGCATTTGCGGTGATCCGCATGGGAAGTTTGGCCTGGGTGCCGCTAAAAGACTCATCGGGTTGGTTGAGGTGATGGACGGCTATGCCTGCCATAAAATCACGAAATACCATGTTTGTGCCAGCTGCGGCATCGAAGAAGATCTTATTGTCAATGTCGGGTGGCTGGGCTGCCGATACACTTCCGGGGAGATAGCCCAGGCGCATGTCTATCTGATCGCCGAATACCAGTTTGCTCCAGTCGATCTGCCGGTTGGTAAAACCTGCCTGTATGCCAAAAGATGCGACAAATCCGTCGCCCCCTACGCTGTAGGAATAGGTGGCCGCCGCATTATTTTTCACCAGGTAGGCGGTACCTTCGCTGCTGCGGGTAAACATCAGGCCTACACCGCCTGCAAATTTCGAAATGTTTAGATCTGCTGAGGCTGTGATATAGGATAGATCACCGCTAAGACCTGACCACTGATTGCGGTAAATGAGGTTCATCCTGATGTCGCCCTCAAACTGTCCTGTTAAGGAAGGGTTAAGATAAATGGGTGCATTGAAAAACTGAGAGTAAACATGATCCTGGGCTGACGCAGACAGACGCGCTGCAATCATCAAGAAAGTCATTATATATTTTAGCCCCCCATTCATATGCTATCTGATTAAATGGATTGCTCCGGTACGTCTTGGTGCGGAACTGTCGTAGGTCATGCCTTTCCATTCGGATCCGTTGACCATCTGCACGTCAATTTTCCAATAATATACCCCTTGTGGTAACTGCTGTCCTTTAAAAGTACCATCCCAGCCTTCCACTGGTCGCCCTTCCTCCAGTTTAGTTGTTTCCCATAGCAGCTGTCCCCATTTATTGAAGACGCTGAAACGCCAGGTTGCGATGCCCGAT
>CBFGNP010000029.1:0-13262 GCA_965650095.1 uncultured Pedobacter sp.
TCACCTATAGCGTTTCTGGCGGATTGAGCTGGAAAGGGTTCGATCTGTCCTTCCTGTTCCAGGGCACAGATAATGTTTCAGTAAGCTTTAGCTCGGCTGCAGCCTATCCCTTTATAACCGACTGGGGTTCGGCCCTGCAGTGGCACCTGGAGCGCTGGACGCCTGAGCGCTATGCCAATGGCGAAACCATAAGCTATCCCCGTTTACAATTGTCGCCCGGTGCACAGCACAATTACCAGGCATCCAGCTTTTGGGTACAGGACGCTTCTTATATCAGGTTAAAAAATGCGGAGCTAGGTTACAGGTTCTCTTCCGGCTTCTTAAAAAAGGCAGGCTTAAGTTCCATGCGGATCTTCCTGAGCGGCAATAACCTGGTTACCTGGAAAAATATGAAATATGCTAAAGACCCTGATGCACGTGAAGCCTGGGGAAGGGTATACCCGGCAATGCGGGTATTTAACGGGGGCGTTAACTTTCAATTTTAATCATGAAAAACTTAAATGATATGAGAAGAAATTTATTCTTTACAGGCAGTTTGATCCTATTGGTCTTTATGCTGGGCTCCTGCAAAAAGTACCTGGAAAAGCCGGTAAGCAGTGAAGTTACCATAGATGATGTATTTGCTTCTAAAGAGAAAGCAGAACAATTTCTGTGGAATGTATACAGTACGGCTTCCATTTTCGAATTTCCGTTTTATTGGGATGCCACCCACAATGGATACAACCATTACGGAACCACTTATTCTATTCTTGCCACGGCCTGCGATGAGGCAGATGCGTATGGTAATTATACCGGCAGTGAGGCTTTTAATACCGGAAACTGGGCGGCAAATAATGTTTATTTCTATGAGTTCAGAAGTGAGTATTGTTATAAAGGCATCCGAAATGCGAATATTTTTATAGAAAATATAGATAAATCGCCTTTTTCTGATACTGAGAAAGCGGCGATGAAAGGGGAAGCGATATTTTTGCGTGCCCTGATGCACTTTGACCTGATGCAACGGCTTGGCGGGATATCCATAGTTGATAAAGTGCTCAAAGTAGCCTCGGCCGAAGACATTCCTGGTGTAAGAACACCAAGGAGCACGTACGAGGAGACGGTCAATTTTATTGTCAACAGTTGTGACGAGGCCGCAAAAAGCCTGCCTAATAACTATCCGGCTATGTACAGGGGACGAATCGTTAAAGGAGCAGCGCTGGCTTTAAAAGCAAGGACATTGCTGTATGCCGCAAGCCCACTGTTCAATTCTGATGAACCCTACCAACCGGTAGCGAATCCTGAACTCCGGGCTATGATCGGATATACCAGTTACGACGCCAACCGCTGGAAACTTGCGGCCGATGCCAGTAAAGCAGTACTGGACTGGGCTGCAACTGAAAGTGGGGGCTGCGAACTTTATTATGGCAAAACCAACCCGGTTGACCGATACGAAGAGATATTTATTAACCCGAACGTTAAAGAGATTATTCTGGATGCCGGTTTGATGGGTACCAACACTGTAAATTATTTTTGCAGGTTTATGTTGCCTGGAACCATTGTTTATACCGGTACAGATCCGGTTAATATTGGCATCACTTTTAACTTCACAAAGAATTATCAAAAGGCAGACGGTACAGAACAAACCTGGAACGAACAGGAAGGGGTTGCCTATCCTTATGCACAATATCGCCAGAAACTGGGTGAGCTGGAGCCGCGTTTCCAGGCTTCGGTATTCCAATCCGGGACGGAGTGGTCGCGTGGTAGCGGAACTATTTATCATTTTTATGAACAGGGAGGCAAACAACTTAATTTATACAACGGCGTAGGGTTTTTACGCAAGTTTTTAAAAGGGGTATTTAACGGGTCGAGCCCTGCCCCAAGATGGATCACTTTTCGTCTTGCAGAATTTTACCTCAACTATGCGGAAGCACTTAACGAGGCCAACGGACCTGCAGCAGATATTGTAACTGCACTTAATGAAATCCGTAAACGTGTAAATATGCCTGAGTACAGCTACACTAACCAGAAGGATATGCGTACGAAAATCCATAGGGAAAGAGCAGTTGAACTTGCTTTTGAAGAGCATCGCTATTTTGATGTGCGCCGCTGGAAAATTGCCGGGGATGAGGGCGTGATGAAGGGGGGCATGTACAGCCTTAAACTTTATGGAGGAACAGCGCCAACTTACAAGCTCGAAAAATTTGAGACCCGGGCCTGGAACGATAAGATGTATTTATACCCTTTTAAGACCAGCGAAGTTGACCTGGGGTATACGGTACAAAATCCAGGATGGTAAATGAAGAACAAAACACAATCAGTTTTATTCAGCACAACGATTATGAAATTTCAGTTAAACAGAAATAATAGATTACCCGGACTAAAATCCCTGCTCCTGCTGTTCAGTACCTTGCCGGCGGTGTTATATGCGCAGGTTCCGGTAAAGAAAATACCAGCAGATTCCATCGTAAGGGTAGCTTATGGCACGCAAACTAAAGACGAGGTCACCTCAGCCATATCAAGCATTAGCGGGTCCGAATTACGTAAAACACAAACAGCTACGCTTTCCAATGCATTGATCGGCAGGTTGCCGGGCGCAGTGGTCATGCACAATGGGGGCGCACCGGGATTTGATGACCCAACCTTTGTGATCAGGGGAATGCACACGACATCAAACAACGGCCTGTTGATCATCCTTGACGGGATTCAGGTAAACAACATCAATCACCTGTCGCCCGATGAAGTGGAAAGTGTATCCGTATTGAAAGATGCAGCCGCTTTAGCTTTATATGGCGCCAAAGGTGCCAATGGCGTATTGCTGGTAACCACCAGAAGAGGAACTGAAAACGAAAAGATCAATATAGCGGTCAATGCCCGCTATGGTTTACAATCGCCTACGCAGCTCCCAAAATTTGCCGGATCCTATGATTATGCCCGGTTTTATAATGAGGCATTGGGTAACGATGGCTTGGCTCCATTGTATACAGAAAAGCAGCTGAATGGTTACCGGTCGGGCTCAGACCCTTATTTATACCCAAGCGTAAACTGGTATGATGAAATCCTTCGAAAAAACACACCTATCCAGGATTATTCCGTAACCTTTGACGGGGGTGGAAACACTGCTAAATATTTTGTGATGACCGGGTTTATGGACAACCAGGGTTTATATGACCATACCGATGAAGAACACAATGCCAACATCGGTTTTAAATGCTTTAATTTTCGTGCCAATGTAGACCTGAACATCACCAAAAGCCTGTCTGCACAAATAGGTCTTGGTGGTAATATCCAGGACAGGAAATTCCCGACGATATCAACCGAAGATATGTGGAAAAACATGGCTACATACGCACCCAATCTTTATCCGGTAAGAACACCGGATGGAAAGATTACGGGAACGGCCAACTTTCCAAACAATCCTTTGGGCTATCTTTTAGAGAAAGGATACCAGTCGAGGCACGACCGCAACATCCAGACCAATTTCAGGCTAACAGAGAAGCTGGATTTCATTACGGAGGGACTAAACATATTTGGTGCTGCATTGTTCGACAATCTTTACCAGAACCGTTACGATAAGACCAGGAACTATTCGTATTACGAACCGATCATAACAACAGATCCGGCAGGAGATGATATGGTAGATTTTGTGCAGCGTGGCCTCGATAGTGATCTTGCTGTCAGTACAGGTAATGATTATGAAAACAACAGGATCATTTTTCAGGGAGGCTTTAGTTACAACAGGAAGTTTAATAACCATGAATTTGGTGGTACAGTTTTTTTTCAGCAGGATAAGTATACCATCCTGGGTAACCAGGCACCATTTGCCCAGCAAAATCTGGCCAGCAGGCTAACGTATAACTTCAAGGGGAAATACTTTGCGGAAGCCGTTTTGTCTTATAGTGGGTTAGAAAATTATCCTGAAGGCCATCGTTTTGGCTTCTTCCCTGCAATTTCTGCAGGATGGCTGATCCATAAAGAAGGCTTCTGGAAAGAAAATTCAGTTATAAATTACTTAAAACTGCGCGCTTCTGCCGGTCTTGCCGGTAATGATAAAGGTGCCTCCAGGTTCAATTATAACCAATACTGGGGTACACAAAGCAACCAGGGTTACTACTTCGGAACCGGTCAGAGTTTTTCTAACGCACTGGTGCAGCTGGGTATCGCCAATCCGGATATTACCTGGGAAAAGGCACTGATGTTTAATGTCGGACTTGATGCACAATTGTTTAACAATAAGCTGAGTGTTACTGCTGATTTTTTTCATGAGAAGCGCTCCGATATCCTGGTCAACATGGGTAATGTGACATCTGCTCTTTCAGGCTTGTCTGCCGGTATAATGGAAAACCGAGGTGAAGTGCAGAATTATGGAACGGAAATATCGGCCACTTTTAAAGACAAGGCTGGTGATTTGGATTATTTTGTTGGCGGACATTTCTCTTTCGCAAGGAACAAGATTACCAAAAGTTACGACTTGCCCAGAAAGGAAGTCTATAGCTCAAGACAGGACAGACCGGTAAACCAATATTTTGGACTGGAGGCAATCGGCTTTTTCAGGGATGAAAGCGAAATTTTCAGCAGCCCGGTACAAACTTTCTCTAATGTCCGTCCCGGAGACCTGAAATACAGGGACCAGAATGGGGATGGCCTTATTGATGTAAATGATGAGGTGGCCATTGGCCGTCACGTTTACCCTGAAATTGGTTTTGCCCTAAATACCGGTGCTGCTTACAAAGGGTTCAATCTGGAGTTTTTCTTCCAGGGTATGGCCAACAGAAGTGTTTACCTGAACGGCTATATGTTTCAGCCTTTTGCCAACAATGCCAACATCTCTGACTGGGCTGCAGAAGGACACTGGACTGCCGAAACACATAATTCAGCTACTTTTCCACGTTTGACGACAGAGCCAAATGCCAACAATTACCGTTCTTCTACCTTCTGGGTAAGAAGTGCCAATTTGCTGCGGCTTAGAAATGTAGAGCTCGGTTATACTTTGCCTCAAAAAATGTTTGATAAAACTCCGGTAAAAGGGGTGAAAATTTTTGTCAGTGGTTTAAACCTGCTAAGTTGGGACAACCTGGATGCCAATGTAGATCCGGAGACATTAAGTACGGGCTACCCTGTCCTCAAATCGTATACAGCCGGTCTCAGTGTTAAATTTTAAAGCTTGAATATATGAAGATTATGAAACTTACTAAACTTATTACAGGCTTCATCATGATTTTGGTCGTGCTTTCAGGCTGTAAAAAATTTCTCGACAGAGAGATCGAAACCAATTATAAAGAGGGCGAGGTATTTGTCAATTACCAACGGATGAGCCAGGCGGGCTATGGCGTATATGCCTTTCTTTTCGACCGTTTCGGCTTTCACCGCATCGACAATGCAATGCTGGCCTCCGCCAGCGATGAGGCCGATCATGCCGATGTAAACTCCAGCATCCAGAAGTATAACATGGGTACCTGGAACGCGGCTTCCAATCCTGAAGATTGTTGGGCCTATTTCTACCAGGGCATCAGAAGGGCAAATCTTTTTCTTGAAAATTCGACAGACTATAAAAAGATCCTGTATCGTGACACCGTTGATGCCAATAATAAGAGCACTTATGTCAGCCAGGTAAGGGATATTGAATGGTTAAGGGCAGAGTCGCGCTTTTTACGTGCGCTTTACCACTTTGAATTGCTTAAACGATATGGAGGTATTCCGATAGTTGAAAAGGCCACTGAGAATATCGAAGACCTGAATGGTATTACCAGGAAAAGCTATGCGGAATGTGCGGATTATATTGTTGGGGAATGCGATGCCATTCTGCCTCAGCTGAAAGATACCTGGGTAGGTTTTGAGGGCGAAAAATGGCGCGGCAGGGTAACCAAACCTGCAGCAATGGCATTAAAAGCCAGGGTACTGCTTTATGCCGCCAGCCCGCTTAACAATCCTGACAATGATATCGCCAAATGGCAAAGGGCTGCAAAGGCTTCGCACGATATTATTGCGCTCAATAAATATGCGCTGCATACCGATTATAAGGGGCTATTCAGATTGGGGAATGGTGCCGACGGCAATACTGAAGTTATTTTTGCGCAGCAGGGATACGCCAGAAATGATTTTGAAAAATATAATTATCCTGTGGGTTACGATCAGGGAGGTTTAGGGAGTACCTCTCCGTCGCAAAATCTGGTAGACGCATATGAAATGAAAACAACGGGATTGGCTATCGGCGAAAATGGCTCTGGTTACGATCCTGCCAATCCTTATAACAACAGAGATCCCCGTTTAGGGCTCAGTATTTTGGTAAATAATGCCTCCTTTAAAAACCGGCCAGCCGAAATGTGGGTAGGTGGCCTGGATGGTTTAGGGAAGCCAAAGGCTACTACTACAGGTTATTACATCCGGAAATTCGTAGACGAAAACCTTAATCTTGCGCAGAGCACAGGCACCAGCATACATACTTGGATCATTTTCCGTTATGCAGAGGTGCTCTTAAACTATGCAGAAGCGATGAATGAAGCGTATGGCCCGGATGTAACGGCAGGCTTCAGCATGTCGGCCAAAAAGGCTGTTGACATGGTGAGGGCGCGGACAGGCATTGCCATGCCGCCTCTTCCTCCAGGGCTTACCGTTGATGAAATGCGTTTACGGATCAGAAACGAACGCCGTGTTGAACTTGCATTTGAAGAACATCGGTTCTTTGATGTACGGAGATGGAAAATAGCTACACAAACTGAAAATAAACCAATAATGGCAATGAAGATCACCAAAAATACAAACGGAAGTTTCAGTTACCTGGTGGTGAAAGCAGAAGACAGGTTGTTTAACGAAAAAATGTATTTGTATCCTATACCGGAAGTTGAGGTGCTTAAAAGTCAGGGTAGCCTGGTACAAAATCCGGGATGGTAGGTTTTATCATTGATTAATAATAAGATGATCATGAAAAGAGTATTAAATAATTTAGCCGGACTGATCATAGTGATGATCGGTCTTGCGGCCTGCAGTAAACCGCTGATGTTTCCTGAATCCGAAACTACGACCGTACCGCAGGTAAAACAAGCCGTGGCACAGTTACTGTGGATAGGGCCTGAGTATAAACTGGTTGTTCAGGCAACCCTGGAAGACGCTGATGGAATCAGTAAAATACGTTTAAAAAATGGGGAATGGAGTCTGGATGCGGAAGTTACAGGCGACAATAAAACCAGTTATACCGTAAATCAGACCTTTGTGGTTTCAAAAGATGCAAATTTTACGGAACACAACGTTGAACTGACCATCACCAACAGCAAAGGAGGAATTGCAACAGCAAAAGTAAAAGTGGAGGACCTTTCTGCCCAGAACCAGATCTCTGGCTATACGCCAGATCTGTTGCCTCCGGTAATCACCGTTACTAAGCCAACCGTTACCAAATTTTACGGTCTCACGAACGATCCGGTCAATGTCGATGTTGCCGCAAGCTTAACTGATGCGATCGGAATGACCGGTATTGAAGTACGGATATGGGGCGAAACTGCTTCGGGTGAACTCGTTAACCAGGAAGAATCGATAACTCCGAATACAACCGATCAGAATAACTATGTGTACAGCAAAACATTTGCCTTGCCGCCGGGTAAGGCGGGAGAATACCAGTACCTGATCAAAGCAACAGATGCCAGCGGAAACAAATCTATCAAAAGTGGGGTAATAACCGTTGGCTATATGGACAGGTTATATTTATCGGATGCAGAGAACATGGCCGAGGTAACCGGTCAGGGCTGGGACAATGGCGGAAATGCAAGGGGCTTTGGTACTTTGCTTTCCATGAAAAAACAGGGTGCCAATAGCTTTGTAGTGGATTACTATTACCGCAATGAAGCCAGTGACAACATCCGTTTCATCGCCTTTTTAGGCAGCGACAAGCCCTTTACCACCACTACTCAGGCCAATGCTTTATATACACTTGATGGCCCTAATGTATTGGGCAACAGTACAACTGCTGCAGGTAAGGTGACGCCGGTACTGGCCGAAGCCAACTTTAAATTGCCGGTAACGCAAAAAGGATATTACCACATTACGGTTGATATGAGCGCGCGTACAATATCAGCAGTTCCTTTTACGCCATCTAAACCTTTTGTAGACGCAACCAAATATCCCGGCTGGGAAAAAGGTAAGAATTATGAATACCTGGCTGTGGTCAGCAGCGTGGTTGTAGGGACCGCCGGATGGGCCGAAACCCCGACTTCACCAAAACTGATGAGAGAAGCTGATCATGACTTTTTATACACCGGAACGTTTAGGACTACCGGATCGGCGGTTAATCTGAATTTTACCGCGCCCAAAGTTTTGGTCAACAGTACAAATGGTTGGTTCCGGTTATTGAGCGCAAGAGCAAATATGAAAGATAATTATGGCGATCCGATAGATATTGTAAGTGCGGTAGGCCTAATAAGTGCTGGTACAAACTATGGTTTTTCGCACAATACAGCAGGTACTTTTAAGGCCACTTATGATATGGCTTTAGAGCGGTTAAGATTAATCAGGACCGGCAACTAAATGAAATATATTAGCTCCTCTTTGCTATTTCTGGCGATAGTGATGTCTATGCCCGTCCTTACTTCAATAGCCTGTAGGCAAAAGGAAAGCGCAGAAAGCCCTGGTCCTGGTTCTCCCCAAAGAATCAGGATCAGTTTAACAGCAGAAAAGCAAACCATACACAGTTTCGGGGCTTCCGATTGCTGGTCGGTAAAATATGTTGGCAACTGGTCTGATGTACAGAAGAAGAACCATATAGCCGACCTGTTGTTCAGCACGGATACCACTTCAAGTGGAAACCCTAAGGGCATAGGCTTGTCTTTATGGAGGTTTAATATCGGTTCCGGAAGTTATGAGCAGGGCACAGCAAGTGATATTCCGGACGAATGGCGCAGGGAAGAATGTTTTTTAAATGAAAACGGCACATATAACTGGGGAAAACAGAAAGGCCAGCAATGGTTTCTCCAAGCGGCCAGGCAGCATGGTGTAGCTTATACACTGGGCTTTTCGCTTACACCACCTGCCTTTATGAGCCAGAACGGAAAAACTTATAACAGCAGCAGTACGCCAAATCTGAATATAAAGGCGGGCATGACAAATGCTTATGCAGATTTCCTGTCTGTGGTTTCTGCGCATTTTAAATTTAATTTTTTAAGTCCTGTAAATGAGCCGCAATGGTTCTGGGGAAAGGACAGGGTCAGCCAGGAAGGCTCGCAGGCAACGAATACAGAAATAGCAGATCTGGTGAAAGCAGTTTCAGCCAAACTTCCGGCAAAAAGTCCGGAGACACAGGTAGTGACGGGCGAAGCCGGGCAATGGGATTTCCTGTATGGTAACAATACAGATGGACGTGGAGATCAGATTAACCAGTTCTTTTCTCCTTCTTCGGCCAATTATATAGCCGACCGCCCAAATGTAAAGAAGGTGATTTCCGGGCATAGCTATTTTACGACATGCCCGGATAACAACATGGTCAATGTGCGCAACCAGGTTGCCGCAAAGGCCAGGCAAACAGATCCTGGCCTTGAAGTATGGCAAACGGAATTTGGCATATTGGGCAATATATGTAACCAGTACAATGGCGGGCCACGTAATACCAGCATCGATTACGGACTGTATGTAGCCAAAGTTATCCATCATGACCTTACCATTGCCAATGTTACTTCCTGGCAGTGGTGGCTGGCCATAAGCCCTTATAATTACAGTGATGCCCTGGTATACCTCAATGATCCTGCAGGTACGATCAATGTCGCCGGATGTAAAAATGATGGTCAGGTACTGGAGTCCAAACAATTATGGGCCATGGGCAATTATTCCAGGTTTATACGCCCTGGAATGAAGCGGGTCCAGGCAGCAGCAGATGGCATCAGTAATCCGCTTGCAGCAGCAGCCTCACTGATGGTGTCCGCCTATAAAGATGAGGTTCAGAAAAAAATTGTAGTGGTCATCATAAATCCTGAACAAAAAGAAAAAGAATTCCAGCTAACAGGAACTGATAATACTTTTAAATTATCAGGAAGCCTGCTCAATGTTTATACGACCGATAGCCAGAATGACCTCAAAAAAACAGTCTCCCCTGCTGATAAAGTAAAGATCGCGGCCCGTTCGGTAGTTACGCTGGTGGGAACTTATCTTTAACCGACATACGCTATAATTATGAAGTTTAAATCACCGTTGTTTTTATTGCTGATAACCGTTTTATTCATTCCTTTGCTTCGGGCCCAGCAGCATGCTGTACAGCAACAGGTCATCCCATTACAGGGAATCTGGAGTTTTAAACTGGATCCCTTTGCAATCGGGATGAACAGTAATGGGGTGCAGTTATTACCTCAACTGGCCGAAACTATAACTTTGCCCGGTTCTACAGACCAGGCTGGTAAAGGATATCAAACCCAGGCCATGACATCCATCAGACTCACCCGTCCATTTGAATATAAAGGCATTGCCTGGTATGAAAAGGATATATATATACCGTCTGACTGGAACAATAAAGCGGTGATGCTTTTCCTGGAACGGGCGCATTGGGAAACTGGTGTCTGGATTAATAATAAACCAGCAGGAAGATGTGAAAGTCTTTCTGTACCACATACCTATGACGTAGCTTCCCTTATTCAGCCGGGGAAAAAAAATAAAATCAGGATAAAGGTAAACAACGAAAAAATCTATAACCTCGAATACGCACACGCGATCAGCGAAGAAACGCAGACCAACTGGAATGGGATCATTGGAAGGATGGAGCTACAGGCATTTGATAAAGTACGCCTTGCTGATGTACAGATTTATCCCAATGCAGCTGCAAAAACATCGAAAGTAGTGGTTACCATAAAAAACAGTTCAAAGTTAGCGGTAAAAGGAACCCTTTCTTTTACAGGCGGTACCGTTGTTGCTAAAATACCGATTCCTGCATACCAGTCAGATTTTTCCGGAAAGGATTCTGTTATTGTGCTTACTGCTGAAATTCCTTTGGGCAATAACATTCAGTTATGGGATGAATTTAACCCGAACTTATATCAGCTAAACGTGGCTCTCAATGCCACTACCGGTGCTGCGCTGAGCAAAGACAACAGGGCATTAAAGTTCGGAATAAGGGAAATTGGTACAAAGGGAACAAGGCTGATGTTAAATGGGAGGCCATTATTTATTCGCAGTACCGTTAATTGCTCGGAATTTCCGCTGACGGGTTATCCGCCTACTGATCCGAAAGAATGGTTGCGTATTTTTAAAGTTTGTAAAGATTATGGCTTAAACGCCATGCGTTTTCATACCTGGTGTCCCCCCGAAGCTGCATTTCAGGCTGCTGATGAACTGGGGATCTACTTGCAGGTAGAGAACCCAGACTGGAGGTTTACTGTGGGCAAGGATGCAGCCGTAAACAAATTCTTAAAGGAGGAAGCTGAGCGGATCCTGCAGGTATATGGCAATCATCCTTCTTTTGTCATGTTCTGTGAAGGCAATGAAATGGTAGGCCCCCAGGTAAAGGAATTTCTGGGTCAACAGGTTAATCATTGGAAGGTGATAGACCCAAGACGCTTGTATACGGGTAGCGCGGCTTATCCCTTAATACCGGAAAACCAGATCAATGTATTGTATGGGGCAAGGCCACACCGCTGGAAAGAAGGCCTGACCAGCCGTTTTAATGCCCGGGCATTGGATACTAAATACGATTATTCAGATTATGTTAAAAAGAATAAAGTACCTATGATTACCCACGAGATCGGACAGTGGTGTGTGTATCCAAATTTTGAGGAGATCTCTAAATATACAGGTGTGCTGAAACCCTATAGTTACCAGCTGTTCAGGGAGCTGCTAAGAGATCATAAGATGATAGACCAGGCCGAACAATTTACCATGGCGTCCGGTAAATTCCAGGTCATCATGAAAAAGGAAGAGGTAGAATCTTACCTGCGTACACCCGATTTTGGTGGTTACCATATGCTTCAGTTAAATGATTTTCCTGGGCAAGGCACCGCACCTGTTGGTGTGGTTGATATTTTCTGGGATCCGAAACCTTATGTCAATGCAGCAGAGTTTAATCAGTTTCAGGCTGCAAGAGTTCCGCTGCTGCGCACTTCGGGCTTTACCTGGACAAACGACCAGACTTTTAAAGCTACCGCCCAGTTTGTAAATTACGGACAGTCGGCGATGAACCAGGCCGTACTGAACTGGTCACTCAAATATCCGGATGGCAGCCTCTATGCCGATGGAAGTTTTCCTGCATGCGATATTCCTGTAGGAAATCCCTTTAGCCTTGGGGAATTGTCCATCCCTCTGAACAAGATAAAAGAAGCCGTTAAACTGCAGCTGGTCATCAGCGCAAAAGGGACTGCCTATACCAATCAATGGAATATATGGGTTTATCCAAAACAATTGCCGGTGGTAAAGCCAAAGGATTTTATCATTGCTTACAACTGGGACGTTAAGGTAAAAAAATACCTGGAGAAAGGGGGTAAGGTTCTTTTACTGGCTGATACCTCAAAAATTCTTTCAGATGCAGATCCTGCATTTTCCGGTATTTCATGGAATACGGTATGGTCGGGCATGCCGCCCAATATGCTGGGTATTTTGTGTAACCCTGAGCACCCTGCGTTGAAATATTTTCCTACAGAATGCCATTCCAACTGGCAGTGGTGGGATCTGGTGCGCAATTCCAGGCCAATGGTACTGGAACAGATGCCTTTTTCATTTAAGCCGCTGGTACAAATGATCCCCGACTGGAATAAACCCCGTAAAATTGCCCTGGCATTTGAGGTTAAAATAGGAAAAGGAAGCCTCTTGGTCTCGGCAGTTGATTTGAAGAATAATCTCGATAAACGTCCGGTGGCCCGCCAGCTATTGTATAGCCTGACGGTATACGTAGGCAGTAATAATTTTTTACCTTTAACAACAGTTTCTTCCCAGCTGATCGATGAGATCTTTAAAAACAAGGGGACTAAATAACAGCAACCTGATGAACAAATCTTATTTTATTGCATTTTTATTTTTTTTATCTGCCTGCTTTGTTCAGCAAGCAGACGCACAACAGCTGGCAGATCCCGACACCTACCTTTCAGGATTGAAGGCCGAACTGGTAAAAAAATGGCCTGAAAACCGAACCATCAACCTGGTATTCCATGGTCATTCCGTGCCTACAGGTTATGCTGCAACACCTAATGTGAACACACTAGACGCCTATCCTCATGCCCTGCTGGCCAGACTGAAACAATTGTATCCCTTCGCGGTAATCAATGTGATCACTACTTCCATTGGGGGCGAAAACTCGGAACAAGGACAAAAACGGATGAAAAATGAGGTGC
>CBFGNP010000030.1:0-13184 GCA_965650095.1 uncultured Pedobacter sp.
GTGAGTGGGGGAAAGGGCTCAAAAATTACGATAACCTATGCCGAGGCCTTGTTCAGGAATGGCGTAAAGGGCAACAGAAACGAGATCGAAGGAAAGGAGATGATTGGGAATTATGACATTTTTGAGCCAGATGGTCGATCCAGGCGCTTATTCCGACCGCTGTGGCAACGTACTTTTCGCTACGTGCAGTTGGATATAATGACTACTGATGAACCGTTGGTGGTTAACGATTTTTATAGCATCTATACCGGATATCCTTTTAAACAACAAGCCTCATTTACGAGCAGCGATACATCATTGAAGGAGATTTGGGACACAGGTTGGCGAACTGCCAGGTTATGTGCCGGAGAGACATATTATGATTGCCCTTACTACGAACAGCTACAGTATGAGGCTGATACACGAATACAAGCCTTGATTTCGCTATATGTAAGTGGCGATGACAGGTTGATGCGAAAAGCCATTAATGATTTTTATAACTCCAGGGTGCCCGAAGGACTTACCCAGGGAAGGTATCCAAGTAATCGCCTGCAGGTTATCCCAACTTTTTCGCTCTTCTGGATTTCGATGTTGCACGATTTTATGATGCATCGGAGCGATGATGAGTTTTTAAGACCATACCTGATCGGTGTGGATGGCATTCTGAATTGGTATAAAGAGCGTATCGATCCTTCTAAAAAGATGCTGGGCCCCATGAAATGGTGGAACTTTACAGATTGGAGCACAGGTTTCCCTGCTATGGGGGTGCCACCAGGAGCAAACGATGGCAATTCAGCCGTGATCACCCTGCAATATGCGTATACCCTGCATCAGGCAGCGCGGCTTTATTCCCATTTTGGACAAACTGAAAAAGCAGAAAATTGTCTGAAGCTGGCAAATGAACTAAATAAGGGAACATTTTCAAATTGTTACGACCCATCAAGTAAACTAATTGGTGATACGCCCGATAAAAAAACATTTAGCCAGCATGCCAATATTATGGCTCTGCTGTCTGGTGCGGTACCTGAAGCGAACCAGCAGGAGTTGATGAAAAAAGTACTTTCGGGAGCAGGTTTATCTAAGGCTACATTTTATTATCGGTTTTATCTTAATCAGGCCTTAAAGGTGGTTGGTCTTGGCAGGCTTTATTATAAGGAACTGCAACCATGGAGAGATATGCTTAAGCTTGGTTTAACGACATTTGCTGAAAATCCTGACCCCAGTCGTTCGGATTGCCATGCCTGGAGCGCCAGTCCAAACTACGATTTTCTGGCAACCATTTGTGGTATCACCCCATTGTCTGCCGGTTTTCAAACCGTTCAGGTTAAGCCAGAACTTGGAGAATTGACCCGTGTATCGGGCCGTATGCCATCACCAAAAGGTGAAATAAGCGTCTCGATAGAAAAGACAAAGCAAGCGGTAATAGAACTACCAAAGGGGCTTACAGGCGTATTCATCTGGAATGAAAAAGCTATGCCATTAAAGGAGGGTAAAAACACTTATGAACTTTGATTGAATTTGAATAAAACTTATGATAGCTTCATAACCTTTAAAAAACAAACTATATTCCGATGAAAATTACAAACTTTGCTGAGCTATTTACTATTCTTCCTGAAGACGAAAAAATAATTGTCGATGTTTTGCGGCAGATCATAATCGAAACTGTTCCTGAATATTGCAAAGAGAAAATATCATACAATGTTCCATTTTTTTATGGCAATAAAGGCATATGTATCATTTGGCCTTCAACTGTCCCAAGGGGAGGGATCAAAAAAGGAGTTCTTTTAGGTTTTTGGTATGGGAACAAATTAAAGGACGATGACCGCTTTCTGTCACATGGAACTAACAAGCAAATTTTCTATAAAATCTATGAGACTCCGGGGCAGATTGATGAAGAGCCAATAAAAAAGCTATTAAAAGAAGCGATCAAATTAGATGGTACTTTCAAAAAAACATCATAATATTTACTCTGGGTAGTTTGTCATAGAAGTAATTTGAATAGTTCAAATTTTATCATCACGCTTAATGAAATCCTCCTCTAAAATTGCATAATGAAAGTTATCTTTCCATTCTCCTCTTATTGGCAGGATTTTTCTTCGTATTCCCTCTTTCTGCATTCCAATTTTTTCCAGAACCTTAATAGAAGCAATATTTTCTGTGGCTACGCCTGCTTCAATTCTATGAAGAAGTAATTTCTCAAAACCGAATTTCAAAATAGGAAGCACAGCTTCCGTAGTATACCCTTTATCCCAATATTTTGGAAGTAATTTAAACCAGAGTTCAGCCTTTTTAAATTTACTTAAGCAATTACTAAGTCCAACTAGCCCAATTGACTCTTGATTAAGTAACAACACACAGAAACCGTATTCCTTTCTAGGGCTATAATTCTGTTGTTCCAAATATTTTTTAAGATAGTCTTCTGATTCACTCATAGATTCTGGAATATCAAGAGTGGCATAAGCTTGAACTTCCGGAGTAGAATGTATTAAATGAATGAAATTTAAATCATCACAATTTAAATCTCTAATTATTAAACGATCTGTTATTATGGTTAGAATTTCAGACATGGAATGTAGGAGTTGTCAGCTAAATTAATAGGTACCTTAGTGTACCCCGTGGGATCACTTGATGGGAAAGACCAGGAAAATCCAGTTCTTTCCCATTGCGGACAATTTAAAACCTGTCCAGGTTCATTACTTTGGTCCATGCAGCAACAAAGTCTTTGATGAATTTGTCTTGAGCATCAGCGCTACCATAAACTTCCGCCACTGCTCTCAATTCCGAATTAGAACCAAAAACCAGATCTGCACGGGTGCCCGTCCATTTTACTTCACCTGTATTCCGGTCACGTCCTTCATAAAGTTCCCTGTCTGGAGATACCGCTTTCCATACGGTGCTCATGTCGAGCAGATTTACAAAAAAGTCGTTGGTTAGCAGGCCCGGGCGCTTAGTGAAAACACCATGCCTAGATCCATCATAATTGGTGTTTAGCATGCGCAAACCACCCACCAGTACGGTTAATTCAGGTGCCGTCAGCGTGAGCAGATGTGCCTTATCTATCAGCAGTTCTTCTGTGGATACAGGGATTTTCGATTTGCGGTAATTACGGAAGCCGTCAGCAGCAGGTTCCAGGTAACCGAACGAGTCCACATCGGTTTGATGCTGAGTAGCGTCCATACGACCGGGAGTAAACGGAACCGTAATGGTATGTCCGGCTGTTGCCGCTGCCAGTTCCACACCCGCGGAACCCGCCAATACAATCAAATCTGCCAGTGAAACTTTTTTTCCATTTACCTGTGCAGCATTAAAATCCCGTTGAATGCCTTCCAGTACATTTAAAACTTTTTGCAATTGTGCGTTATTGTTCACCTGCCAATATTTTTGTGGTGCCAGGCGAATACGTGCACCGTTGGCACCTCCACGCTTATCAGATCCACGGAAGGTAGAAGCTGAGGCCCATGCAGTAGAAACCAACTCAGCTATGCTTAAACCTGATTCCAGCACTTTTGCTTTCAATGTGGCAATGTCTCCTTCGCTGATCAATATGTGGTCAACTGCGGGAATCGGATCTTGCCAAAGTAGTTCTTCCTGAGGTACTTCAGGACCAAGATAGCGTTCACGGGGCCCCATATCACGGTGAGTCAGCTTAAACCAGGCACGTGCAAAAGTGTCTGCAAAATCATCCGGATTTTCCAAAAAGCGACGTGATATTTTTTCGTAGGCAGGATCAAATCTTAAAGAAAGATCGGTGGTTAGCATGGTGGGAAGATGCTTTTTCGAACCATCAAAGGCGTCAGGAATAAAAGCTTCTGCATCTTTAGCCACCCATTGATGTGCACCGGCAGGGCTTTTAGACAGTTCCCATTCAAACCCAAACAGATTCTCGAAAAAGCTATTGCTCCACTGAGTTGGCGTTTTTGACCATATTACTTCCAGTCCGCTGGTAATGGTATCAGTTCCCTTGCCCGATCCATGACTGTTGCTCCAGCCTAAGCCCTGCATTTCCAGGTCGACACCTTCCGGCTCTTTACCTACGTGGTCTGAAGAGGCAGCCCCATGGGTTTTGCCGAAGCTATGACCACCGGCTATTAAGGCCACCGTTTCTTCATCGTTCATGGCCATCCGTCCAAATGTATCACGGATATCTTTGGCAGCCGCAATTGGGTCAGGATTGCCATCCGGGCCTTCGGGATTCACGTAAATTAAACCCATTTGCACAGCCGCAAGTGGTTTTTCCAGATCCCGGGAATGTTTGTCGCCATCGGCGTCATCGTCAGTCACCAATACCCCCTCACCTTCCACACCAGGTGAACCATGTGCGTAGCGCAGATCACCACCCAGCCAGGTATTTTCAGCACCCCAGTATACAGATTCATCGGCTTCCCATACATCCGGACGTCCACCTGCAAATCCGAAGGTTTTGAAACCCATTGATTCCAGGGCTACGTTACCGGCAAGGACCATCAGATCCGCCCAGGAGATATTGCGGCCATATTTTTGTTTAATGGGCCACAGTAACCTGCGCGCCTTATCAAGACTCACGTTATCGGGCCAGCTGTTAAGCGGGGCAAAACGTTGTAAACCTGCGCCTGCACCACCACGTCCATCACCCACACGATAGGTGCCGGCACTATGCCATGCCATACGTATAAACAATCCCCCATAGTGACCAAAATCTGCCGGCCACCAGTCCTGCGAGTCGGTCATAAGTGCATTAAGGTCTTGTTTTACAGCCGCAAGGTCGAGGCTTCTAAAAGCTTCCGCATAATTAAAATCTACACCCATTGGATTTGATAGCAAGGAGTGCTGACGCAGAATATGAAGTTTTAACTGATTGGGCCACCAATCGCTGTTCCGGGTGCCACCACCGCCAACATTGTGTTTCATACTGCCATTATGAAAGGGACATTTACTAATGTCGTTTGATTCTCTTTCCATATTTATAGATTTATATTTAACTTTTATCTGCCTTGCTAATTGCAAAGTATTATAAATTTAAGCTATTGATTGTTATAATCACAATCAATTAAATCTATGCTAAATAGTTAGAATCTATAATGATAGCTGAAGATGGCTCTTTCTGAATTTTGCCTTTTTTCCTATGTAGAAGTTAGACAGGCTGTTGAAAGATCACACAAACCGTAGTCGGATCAAGGGTAGCGAATTCTCTAAGACCCCAGGGCTTATTGGTGATGACACTGGAATTAGGATGCAGGATTTCAGGGGCACGTGATTTAATTTCTTTGTAGACCGCCTCAATATCATCGGTCGCTATCCGGATTTCGGGACGGTCTTTTTTTGCAAATTCATCACTTTCTACCAATAGAAAGGTGATGGCATCCCGGTTGACAATATACAGTGAGTCGTCATGATACCCAAGTGTAAAGCCCATATCTTCTACGAAAAATTTCAGGCCGACCTTGATGTCTGAATAAAATACTTTGGGCAAAATCTGATTTAGCGCCATAACACGATCTGATTTAAATAGTTAGTGTTAAAGATATAAAATATTCATTGCGCTTTACCACTCAAAAACTGGAAAAATAGAATAATAAATCTTAGAGCTGCATTAACGATTCGGATTAAGAAAAGCGCAGAACATCGGTATCTGGAGGAATGTGACCGAGCAGTCTGGCCATGGTCATTGCCTGGCCTTTATGGTGAAACTCGTGGGTTAGAACGTGGGTGAAAATACTGTAGGCATCGGTTTCAATATATTTTTCAGGCCATTTGTAGCCTTTGACTGCTTGTGCTGGATGTGCTGAAAAATGAGCTATAAAACGATCCATGATCTCATCAACTTGCACAAACAGACTTTGGAGTTGGGGAAGATTCAGGGGTTTATCCTGATCCCTGTAAGCGAAGGAACCATTCAGGGCAAAATTGCCCACCCAGGCGATATAGG
The DNA here is from genome assembly GCA_965650095.1 of uncultured Pedobacter sp. GTDB lineage: Bacteria > Bacteroidota > Bacteroidia > Sphingobacteriales > Sphingobacteriaceae > Pedobacter. Next base: position 5,885 of record CBFGNP010000030.1, read on the forward strand.
TGTTGGCAATGTGAACATACATATAGGAGATGGTTTTGTCGTTAAAGGCAGAGAGGGGCGTAGAAATATCACCTGTAACATTTGTTTCCAGGAAATGAAAAACGACCTGTCTGGACTGCCTGACCAAAGTGTATTGCGAATAAAGTAAATCTGACATAACGAGATGAATGTATGAAAATTAATTGTATTCACCATTTGTTTAAATTTGTGAGACTTGTAATAATACCTGAACGAAAATGAATAGGATAGGATGGAAGGATTTTAAGCATATGGCCGTATACGGACTGATTTTAGCGGTTTTGATTTTAGCGCTGAAGTGGCTGCAATGGAAATTTTTAATCGTTGACAATGCCATAGATATCTACATTGGTATGATAGCTCTTTTCTTTACCTTATTAGGCGTGTGGGTAGCCCTGCAATTGGTCAAGCCTAAAATCAGGACGATAGTTATTGAAAAGGAAGTACAGGAACAGTTCCCAATCAATCAGGATGAGCTGGCAAAATTAAATCTCAGTCTCCGGGAATATGAAGTATTGCAATCTTTAGCCAAAGGGCACAGCAATGCCGATATTGCCGATCATTTGTTCCTTTCATTAAGTACAGTAAAAACCCATGTTTCCAATCTGTATGGGAAATTGGAGGTGAAAAGCAGAACGCAAGCCCTGGAAAAAGCAAGAAGGCTGAAAATCATACAATAGTCGGCATCCTACTTTAGTATTAAATTCAATCAAAAAGGCGTTTTGGTACTAAAGTATGAGTACAAATTCTGCTTTTGCTGCTACTTTTGGAGCGTTAATTAATTAAAACAATGAAACAATCTGGATTTTTTAAGCCAGGATCTAGGATAAAGAAATTTGATAGCTTGATCACAAATGAAAGCAAACTTACAGCAATGAAAAGAACAGTTTTGATTTTTGGATTGATCATCGGGGTCATCCTAGCGATAAATATGGTGGCTATGGTGCAGATGATCTATAGGGAAGACGGCTTTAAAGGAAATGACCTTGTTGGTTATGCTGCGCTGGTGCTTATTTTCTCCCTGGTTTTTTTTGGCGTAAGAAACTACCGGAAAAATCAAACCGATGGCTTGCTGACATTCGGTAAAGCTTTTAGCGTAGGAGCGGTGATAGCCTTTATTGCCTCTACAGTATATGTGCTGGTCTGGCTCTTTTATTATTACCTGTTTGTTCCCGATTTCATGCAGGTGTATACTTCCTGTGTATTACGACAATGTTCGGCTGCAGAGCTGCCAGCTAAAACCTTGGAGATGGCAAACTTTGCGGAGATGTACAAAAATCCGGTGTTTGTAATCCTGATTACTTATTCAGAAGTCCTGCCCATTGGTCTGGTGGTGTCGCTGGTGACTGGGTTAATATTAAAGAAGAAATAAAAACCAATTCAATAGAAGATTAAAATACATCAGATATGAAAACTCAGATAACCACATTTTTGACCTTTCAGGAAAACAATGCTGAACAAGCGATGAACTTTTACACGAGTTTATTCGACAACTCTAAAATCATAGACATTCAACGTTATGGGAAACAAGGCCCAGGTAATGAAGGTTCGGTGATGAAGGCGATTTTTGAGCTGAACGGAAAGGAGTTCATTTGCAGCGATAGCTTCGTTAAACACGATTGGAATTTTACACCAGCAATCTCAAATTGGGTGGAATGTAAAGATCAGGAAGAAATGGATATGCTTTTTTCCAGACTTGGGGAACATGGTTTCGTGATGATGCCCCTGAACAATTATGGCTTTAGCCGGAAGTTTGGCTGGGTTGCTGATCAATTTGGCATTTCCTGGCAATTGAATTTGAGTTAGCTCTGTCCCTGGGTACTATTTATTCGCCTCATGACATATAATTATTGAGCAATGTTTACTTTTGATTAATGGAAGCCGAGGAAATTCTAAAAGAACATATTGCGAAAACCATTACACTGTCGGATACTCAGTTCAACTATTTCTTTTCGCATTTTGAGCCACAGTCTTTTAAAAAAGGTCAAAGTATTATTACAGCGGGTGATCAGATAAACTGCGAATATTTTGTGCTCGAAGGTTGCCTGAAAACTTTTTATATCAATGATAACCTGAAAATGTTCATTCTTCAGTTTGCGATGCCAACCTGGTGGGCATCGGACTATAATGCCTTATATAGTGGTGCGAGAGCAACTATCAATATGGACTGCATTACTGATGCTAGGGTATTTTGCCTGTCTAACGAAAACCGAGAGAAACTTTGCAAGGAGATGCATGAGATAGAACATTTTTTTCGCTGGCGGACCAATAAAGGTTATGTAGCCGCACAAAAGAGGTTACTTTCTTTTATGACTAACGATGCAAAGCACCGTTACGAAGAACTGCTGAAAATGTATCCTCAGCTATACAATATCGTTCCCAAACACCTTATAGCAGCTTATTTAGGGGTATCCCGCGAAACGTTGAGCCGCTTGTACAACAGTTGAATGGTGATATATATCACATAAAAAAACGTTGCGTGTGAAATGTGATGTAGGTCACACATCCTTTTGGGCTTTCCTGCCCAACTTTGTCTTGTAATTAAACAAAAAGACAATGGAAACGCAAAAATTTGAAATCGTAAGCACCCAAAGCCATATTTACTGGGTAGGTAGAAAAGTAACCGGCACACATAATGGCACCATAGCCATTAAAGCAGGTTCACTAACATTATCCGATGGTAAACTTACCGGAGGAGAAGTTATTATTGATACCACTTCTATAAAAATTCTCGACGTAACTGACCCTGCCACTAACGCGCAATTCGCCGGTCACCTTGCTTCTGATGATTTTTTCTCCGTCGACCAATTTACTGAAGCTACATTGGTTATCACTTCCGTGTTGGACGAGCATGTTGAAGGTAATCTGACTATTAAAGGCATTACTCATCCGGTCAGTTTTGATGCGGCGGTCGATGTAAACGGCGATACGCTGATTGCTTTAAGCAAACTGGTAATAGACCGGACAAAATATAATATGAAATTCCGTTCAGGCAATTTCTTCCAGAACCTCGGGGATACCCTGATCTACAATGATTTTGATCTGAATGTAAATATCACCGCTGAAGCAGTATAAACTGCTTTGGCTTAATATGTAAAGTTATGCCATATATTAAAATTGAAGTAACCCGCGAAAGGGTTACCAGAGAACAGAAACAAATGCTGATTAAGGGAGTAACCGACCTGGTAAGTAATACACTTAACAAAGATCCTCGCTTGACCCATGTAGTGATTCAGGAAATTGACTTGGATGATTGGGGTTATGCAGGCGAACAGGTGTCGGTATTAAGAGAACGCGGTATCACTGCCGCCGGGCACGATCCGCACACCGATGCATGGTGATGCTGCTGATCAAACGGCAAAAAGGAAATGTGGGGGATATCGCAGCAATGCTTTATAACGTCGCTAAAAGTAATTTCATCACGGGTGCTATTATTAATGTTGACGGTGGTATCGCCGCTGGTTTTAACCTTAATTAACTAAATAACTCTTCATAGCTTTGCTATCTTGCTGATGATAAGGGTGTCAAAGCATAAATTGAATCAAAATGGAAACTCAAGAAAGAGATTCGGCTGCCATCGCGCAAATATTGGAAAATGCATATTTTAGAAATATTTATGAAGGACACGCTAATGCGCTCGCAAATGTATTTTATCCGGGCGCTTTATTATTTGGCGATGTGAATGGACAACCTTATAAAAAGACGCTGGACGAATATATTGACGGTGTTGCCAATCGCCAAAGTCCAAAAGATTCGGGCAAGCCTTTTAAAGGCAAGATCGTATCAATTAAAGTGGTAAATTCGATAGCTGTTGCTGAAGTAAAAGTAAAAATGTACGATTTCCACTATCATGAATTTCTGGCTTTTCATAATATTAAAGGTAAGTGGCTGCTGGTAAATAAAATGATAAGTGACACCAATGCATAAAAACTAAAAAGTATGTGGTACGATACCAAAGTTTCTGAATTGCTGGGAATAAAATACCCAATTCTCCAGGGTCCGTTTGGCGGAGGGTTATCTACTGTCGACCTGCTGGCTACAGTTTCTAATGCGGGGGGGCTTGGTGGATATGGCGCCTATACCATGAGCGCCAATGAGATCTATGAATTGGACAAGCAGATAAAAGCGGCGACTGATAAACCATACAACCTAAATCTCTGGGTTTCTGATACTGACGCAGCCAACGGCGCTGTTGCGGATGCCCAATATGAGCAGGCGGTAAAATTGTTGGCGCCTTATTTCGATGAGGCTGGTATTCCCTTGCCTGAAAAGCCGGCGCCCTTCAAGTCGCGGTTCGAGAACCAGTTGCAGGTGATACTGGATGTCAGCCCTAAGGTTTTCAGCTTTATGTTTGGTACGCTGCCCGCTGATGTAATGGAGCAGTGCCACAGGTTGGGTATAAAAACCATAGGTGCGGCTACTACGCTGGACGAAGCCATCGCCCTTGAAGGGAGCGGAGTTGACCTGATCATCGCCTCAGGTTTCGAAGCTGGTGGCCACCGCCCATCGTTTCTTGCCACGGCCGAACAATCCACAACGGGCACCTTCGTATTGGTGCAATTAATTAGGGAAAAAGTAAAGCTGCCCGTTATAGCGGCAGGCGGTATAGCCGATGGCCGTGGCCTAGCCGCAGCCCTAACTCTTGGTGCCGATGCCGCACAAATTGGCACCGCCTTTTTGGCTACGAACGAATCCGGTGCACTACCCATTCACAGACAGATGCTGTTTTCTGATGCAAACCGTCATACGATGCTGTCTCGCGCCTTTACCGGCAGACTCGGCCGCGGGATCACCAGTAGGCCAGCGTTAGAACTGGCAGGGAAAGAACACCATTTTCTTCCATTCCCCCTGCAAACAGCTTTCATGTCACCGCTGAGAAAAGCAGCGCTGGAAGCGCAAAAATGGGATATGGTTCTCTTTTGGGGAGGCCAGGTAGCGCCTCTGCTCAAACATACTAGGGCTGCAGAACTGATGCGGTCGATCATCGCTGACACCACTAAAATCATGAGATTACGAAAAGCTTGACCCAACTTACATGATTACCAAAGGTGGCCGTTTTCGCATGTCCTGAAAAAAATCTATGTGGGTCTAAACCAACCTAACATCAGGCATCATTTAAAAATATAAGCAGAAACAGTCAAAGAAAAAAAACATGAAGGAGAAGAATGAAAACAATAAGATGGGGGGGATGCCTAATGAATCGTCACCGGAACGCATCTACGCTTTTTCCGACGGCGTGTTCGCCATTATCATTACAATTATGATTCTGGAATTTAAAGAGCCTGAAGATGCTACCTTTCATGCACTCTTCCAATTATGGCCGACCTGGCTTAGTTATGGTGTTAGTTACGGATTTATAGCCATTGTCTGGGTTAACCACCATTACATCATGCGGTATGCCAGGTCAGCAAAACTCAAGCTTATGTGGGCCAATTTTGCCCATTTATTTTCCGTTTCGCTGATCCCGTTTTTAACTGAATGGGTTGCGGATACGAAACTGCAATCTGTTCCTGTAATGATGTATGCATTTGTTTTCCTCCTGGTTAATGCCACATACTTATGGCTCGTGCGGGAGACACTTTTTGACACTGAGGTCATAATGGTGCCATCCCAGGCCAGGAAAAGACTGCATTTGCGATCGTTTATTACATTATCTATATTTGCCACATCGATGTTGATAGCCATTTGGTTTCCTTTCCTGGGTTTCGGATTGATTGTCTGTTGTCTTTCGCTTTATGTGAGACCTGAATTACCGAGAGCAAAAAAATAAAATTCAGGGTACGCCTCAAGTACTCACTTTTCTATACTGATGGCTTATCCCGATCGAAGTATTGTATGAACAATCGGGAAAGGATGCTGTTAGAGGTAGGATTGGATTTTTAAGCCTAGGGAGAACGATTTGTATGGAAAATGCTGATATTGCAAAATAAAAAATCAATCTTATATCAAATCATGAATACTACCATTAGAATCTTTTCAGGACTATGTTTACTTCTCCTGAGCAACTGTAAAAGTATACACTCAGGTAACAGCGGGTCGAATGCTAAAACTCCAGAGTCCAAATTAGGCTGGAAGCTGGGTTCGCAGGCCTACACCTTTAAACTTTATACATTTGCCCAGGCTGTAAAAAAGATTGACAGCTGTAACCTAAGGTATGTTGAGGCATTCCCTGGCCAGAAAATTGGCGGTGGTATTGATGGTACAATGAGTCCGGACATGGATCCGGTTAAGCGGAAGGCTGTACTGGAAATGCTGAAAGCGAGCAATGTTAAAGTTGTGGCTTTTGGTGTCACCAGTGCAAACAATGAAGCTGACTGGATTAAACTATTTGATTTTTGTAAAGCTATGGGTATTCAAACCATTACATCAGAGCCCAATGAGAAGGACATTCCATTGCTCTCGAAACTGGCTGATAAATATGAGATCAATGTCGCCATACATAATCACCCCAATCCTTCGCATTATTGGAATCCGGATATCATATTGAACGCCATAAAAGGTCAAAGTAAACGTATTGGAGCGTGTGCCGATATAGGACATTGGGTGCGTTCAGGACTTGATCCTGTGGAGTGTCTTAAGAAATTGGACGGACATGTGTTGCATTCCCATATGAAAGATCTTCATCAGAAAGGAAAAAGTGGACATGATGTACATTGGGGAGAGGGAGTAAGTAATATTCCCGGTGTGATCGCTGAGTTAAAAAGACAGCATTTTAAAGGGGCAATTTCTGCAGAGTATGAGTATAACTGGCAAAGCAATAGCGTTGACGTGGCGCAGAGCGTGGTGAATTTCCGGAATCTATTGTGACCCACAATGGAGAAAGGTAATTTTTAAAACCAAAATAAATGGTTTTTTACTCTAGTATTTTGGATAAGCCGTCCGCACGGACGGCTTATTTTATGAAGTACCTATGCACTGCATCAGCTATCGATATCTGCAACTTTTTCGATGCGATAAATTTTCTCGCCATCTTTGGTCGCCCAAGGGATTTCTGCTCCACTCTTATGACCTAGCAAGGCCAGGCCAAGATCCGAAAGGATAGACAGCGTTCCGTGTTTGCGTCTGGCGACGTTTTTGGGGACAAAATGATAGGTGTGCTCAGTTTTAGTTTCAACATCTGTGATGGTCACCGATTTATAAACATCAACGAATCCTGTTGGAAGATCTTTCCTTAGAACTTGTTTTGCATTTCTTAGTTCTGCTAATATTCTTTTTTCGTTTTGTATGTTAAGTTTTTTTCTAGTGATCTGCGCCTTCAAGAGGTCGAACATACCCGTTGTGA
>CBFGNP010000031.1:0-13125 GCA_965650095.1 uncultured Pedobacter sp.
AAAGAACCTTTTTGACATCGCCCAGAATAACCTGCGTAGAGATACCCAGAAAATGGACGAGATTGTAAAGCAATCACTTGCTACTTTAGAGGAACTTCGCACAAAAAGCGATGGTTTAACAGGTGTTCCTTCAGGCTTTACTGACCTGGACCGCATTACCGGCGGATGGCAGCCTTCGGATCTGGTGATCATCGCGGCACGTCCGGCCATGGGTAAAACGGCCTTTGTACTGACCTGTGCCCGTAATGCCTCCGTTCAATTTCACCGCCCGGCAGTGGTGTTCTCTTTAGAGATGTCATCCGTACAGCTGGTCAATCGTTTGATCTCAGGTGAAGCAGAAATTGAACAGGAAAAGATCAGAAAAGGAAACCTGCAGGAATGGGAATGGCAGCAATTACATAGTAAGATAGGCGGACTTACCGAGGCTCCGCTCCTGATAGATGATACCCCAGCCTTAAATATTTTCGAATTCAGGGCAAAGTGCAGAAGACTTAAAGCTCAATACGACATCCAGCTCATCATTATCGATTATTTGCAACTGATGCATGGTAAAGGTGAAGGACAAAGTGGTGGTGGAAACAGGGAACAGGAGATCGGTAGTATCTCAAGGGCTTTAAAATCAGTAGCCAAAGAGTTAAATGTACCGGTACTGGCATTGTCTCAGTTGAGCCGTGCGGTGGAGAGCAGACCTGGTGTAAATGGAAAACGGCCCATGTTATCCGATTTACGTGAATCCGGATCTATTGAGCAAGATGCAGATATGGTGCTCTTTTTATACAGACCTGAATACTACGGCATCACCGAAGACGAACAGGGACGCTCTCAGGCAGGCGTTGGTGAGGTCATCATCGCCAAGCACAGGAATGGTGAAACCGGTATCGTGCCACTTCGCTTTATTGGTAAATATGTGAAGTTTGCAGATCTGGAAGAGAGCTTTTCAGCGCCAACTTCATTCTCTATGGACAGCCCAAGTGCAGGTATGCAGCCTTCACAGGATTTTGACCGGCCAGCCGGAAATATCATTATCAAACCTTCGCGAATGGATGATATGCACGATGAGGATGCGCCATTTTAAACTCCTTTAAACTTTCCTGGGAACCTTACAAAAAGTAACCCAATAGTATTCCGGCAAGTACAATAAACGGTGGACTGATTTTGGTATAGTTCAGGACCAGAAAAGTACCTACCATAATGATTATGGCCATGGCATTTAATGCTACCGGCAATAATAGCAATATAAAAGCAGCAATGATAAAACCCACGCTCACGGCGTTGATACCTGTTAAAGAGTATTTAATCCGCGTGATTTTTTTCAGGTCCTGCCAGAAAGGAACGATAAATAAGACGAGGATCAAGCCTGGAAGATTAATACCAATCACACCTACGAATCCGCCCAGGACCTGCCCCGTAAGGCCAAATCCAAAATTCCTCATGCTCAGTGCACCAAGGTAACTGGTAAATGAAAATGTGGGCCCCGGGAGGGCCTGCTGTAAAGCAAAGCCAGATAAAAAGCCCGAGGCACTTAAATACTGCTTCATCTGTACAAACTCGGTAAACATTAAAGGAACAAGCACCTGGCCACCTCCAAAGATCACAATACCGTTACGGTAAAAATTTTCAAACAGTCTGATGGGCAAACTAAAAGGTGACGTCCGGTTAATGATGGCACCCATCAGGGCCAGAAATAGTAAGACCCCGAAAAAATAGGTTAATTTCCTGGGATTAATGTTCGAGAACAGGTTTAACCTGATGGTGCTTTCTTCAGTCGGTGTGCCGATAGCAGAAGAGATCATACCACCCAGTAATATAGCAAGGGGAAAGACGTAGGCATTTCTTAAAACCAGGGTAACAATAGCTGCCGATATGGCCAGAAAAATGGTTAACTGAGATACCAACACTCTTTTTGCCAGGTTAAAAGCCCCGTAAGCCACGATTCCCAATGCGATTGGCTGTATATATTCCAGAATTTCTGTAAACTTTTCCTTCTGGTCAAGCCGGGCAAAACTAATCGCGGCAAAGGTCATCATAGCCGCAGAGGGCAAAATCCAGATCAGGAAAGTAATAATGGAAAGCTTTAAGCCACCTACTTTATAGGCAACACCTACAAGAGTTTGTGTAGAGGCTGGACCGGGCAATACCTGGGCCAGGGCATTTAGTTCAAGCAACTCTTCTTCGGAAACGAAGTGAATATTCTTTACAAAATACTTTAACAAAAGGGCTAAATGCGCCTGGGCACCTCCGAAAGCAGTGAAAGTAAAAAGAAAGACATTCCGAATAAACAACAATTGCCTTGTGCCCATCTGCGCTAATTAATCATCTTCGTAATCTAAACCTGCAGCCGAATTGTATGCGCCCTGAAGTTCGGAAAAAGCATGCATATCCTTTTTATTTCTGGCGGCAACCATCCCTTTCTGATAGACGTCCAATGCCTGCTCTGTTTGCGCCATCTTCTGATAAAGCTTACCCAAATGATAATAGGTGCCCACATAATCCGGGTGATCTGCAAGCAGCTTCAAATAATATTCAAGGGCTTTTTCTGTATCGTTCGAAGTATTGTATTCTGTAGCCAGCGCATACAACAGGAATGGATCATCAGGATCACTTTCTAAAAACTCCAATAACTTTGCCAATCGGGTACTTTGCATTTTAAATCCCTGCTTTTTTAATTAGATTTGCAAAAAGGGAATTGAAGTCTGACGACTTCATTACCTTTAAAAATCAATGTTTAACTTAAGAACCATCATGAGATTAAAATTAATTAAAACAATTAAAGCTCGTGATAGCTTCATAACCATTAAAATCAATATGTAAACCTATGAAAATATTAGTTTGTATCAGTAATGTGCCCGACACCACGACAAAAATAACTTTTACCAACGATAATACCCAATTCAATACATCAGGCGTGCAGTTTATTGTAAATCCTTATGATGAAATTGCTTTGTCGAGGGCAATTGAGCTGTGTGAAGGTGGAAAAGGTACAGTGACCGTCATTAATGTTGGCGAAAGTATTACCGAACCGACCATCAGAAAGGCACTGGCTATTGGTGCTGACGATGCCGTAAGGATCAATGCTGCACCAAGAGATGCTTATTTCACTGCCTATCAGATTGCTGAGTACGCTAAAACCAATGCGTTTGACATGATCCTTTGCGGACGTGAATCAATAGATTACAATGGCGCTCAGGTAGCAGCGATGGTGGGCGAGTTTCTCGACATTCCTTCAATTTCGATCATTAAAAAATTAGATTATGATGGAAATACAGCTACCATTGAACGTGAGATCGAAGGCGGTAAAGAAGTGATCTCGGTGAGCGGCAGGTTCATAGCAAGCTGCGCTGAAGGTACGGCCGAACCCAAGATACCTAATATGAGAGGAATTATGTCCGCCCGCAGCAAGCCTTTACAGGTAGTTGAAGCTAAAGACATTACACAAGTTAGTAAGATCCAACAATTTGAGACACCCCCTCCACGTGGAACCGTTAAATTGGTACCGGCAGAAGAAGCTGCCAGACTGATTGACCTGTTGCACCAGGAAGCAAAAGTCATCTAATCGTTTCTGTTTCAAATTTAAATCATTTAATAAAGACCGTATGTCAGTTTTAGTATATGTAGAGCAAGTAGATGGTAAGTTTAAGAAATCTGTTTTTGAAGCGGTGTCTTATGCCAAAGCCATAGCAGATCAGCAAGGTGGCAGTTTAACAGCTATTTCTATAGGTAATGTTGCCGAAAGTGACCTTAAAGAATTGGGTAAATATGGTGCTGCCAAAGTTTTAAACGTCGCAAATGACCAATTAAAAACCTTTGTTAACCAGGCTTACGCGGCTGTGATTGCAGAAGCAGCAAAAAAAGAAGGTGCAGACATCGTCGTATTATCCAATTCATTCTCCGGAAAAGGTCTGGCTCCCCGCATTGCCGTAAAATTGGAAGCGGGTTTGGTTGATGGCGCAGTGGAATTGCCCCAGCTTGATGGTGGAAAACTCCGGATAAAGAAAACAGCCTTTTCCGGCAAAGCATTTGCCGTCACTGAACTGAGCTCAGCAGTAAAAATAATTGCACTTAATCCCAACGCTTTCGGCACGAAAGAAAATGCCGTTGATGCGGCTATTGAGACATTCAGCCCGGAGGTAAAATCAACAGATCTTGTTGCTATAGTCAAAGAAGTCGTTAGGGCAACGAATAAAATATCCTTACCTGATGCTGAACTTGTCGTATCTGCAGGGAGAGGCTTAAAAGGCCCGGAAAACTGGGGAATGATCGAAGAACTGGCATCCCTGCTGGGCGCTGCCACGGCCTGCTCAAAACCAGTGTCTGATGCTGACTGGAGACCGCATTCAGAACACGTGGGACAAACCGGTATTGCCATCAGTCCGAATCTATACATTGCCATAGGTATTTCGGGTGCCATTCAACACCTGGCTGGTGTCAGCTCATCCAAGGTCATTGTGGTGATCAACAAAGATCCTGAAGCTCCTTTCTTTAAAGTAGCCGATTATGGAATTGTCGGCGATGCCTTTGAAGTAGTACCAAAATTAATTGAAGCATTAAAAGCACATAAAGGGTAATATTGTCATCCTGGGCTTGCCGAAGGCGATATAGGCATTCGGCAAGTTTAACATGACATTTTCTATAAAATGAAAAAAGTAAAACTAGACATTGTTGGTTTATCTTATAGCCAAACCCAGTCGGGCGCCTATGCCCTGGTACTTGGAGAAGTAAATGGCAGAAGACGCCTGCCAATTATTATTGGTGCGTTCGAAGCACAGGCTATTGCCATAGAAATAGAAAAGATGACCCCCAGCAGGCCTTTAACCCACGACCTGTTCAAAACATTCGCTCAAATCTATCACATCGAAATCCAGGAGATCTTGATATATAACCTTGTAGAAGGTGTATTCTATGCCAAGCTGATCTGTACAGACGGAAAAACGATCCATGAAATTGATGCCCGTACCTCTGATGCTATTGCACTCGCTGTTCGCTTCAACGCCGTCATATACACCTACGAGTTCATCCTCTCTTCGGCCGGTATAGTCATAGAAGGAAATGATTTCCTTTTTCTTGAAAATATCGACAACCTGTCTAAAGAACAGGGAACTGAAGACATCTCCTCTATCCCATCTTCAAGTTATAAATCATTAAGTGTAGAAGAGTTAAATCAAAAACTTCAGGAAGCCATTGCCGAAGAAGCTTATGAGAAAGCCGCACGTATTCGTGATGAATTAAACAGAAGAAACAATGAACGTTAAGCTCCGCTTAACGTTGATGAGTTTCCTGCAGTTTTTTGTTTGGGGCGCATGGCTCATTACTATAGCAAATTACTGGTTTGGCACCAAACAATGGGACGGAACACAGTTTGGGGCAATTTTCGCCACCATGGGCTTCGCATCTCTTTTGATGCCGACATTAACAGGGATCATTGCAGACAAGTGGGTGAATGCAGAAGTTCTTTATGGTATTCTTCATATCCTGTATGCTGCAGCATTGTTTTATCTGCCCGAGGTGGATAGTCCAAACTCATTTTTCTGGGTGATGCTCCTGGCCATGTCTTTTTACATGCCTACCATTTCGCTCAGTAACTCCATCTCTTATACCACACTAAAATCAGGACAGTTAGACCTCATTAAGAACTTTCCTCCTATAAGGGTTTGGGGAACAATAGGCTTTATCGCCGCCATGTGGACCACCAACCTAAGCGGCAACAAAGCCAGTCCCTACCAGTTTTACATTGCCGGTATTGCCGCTTTTATATTAGGGATATACGCGTTCAGCCTACCAAAATGCCGACCGGGAAACTTAATAGCGGATCGAAGGTCCTTTACTCAAACTCTGGGCCTGGAGGCGTTTAAACTGTTTGCGAACTATAAAATGGCCTTATTCTTTGTCTTTTCTATGTTCCTTGGTGCTGCGCTTCAGTTGACCAATGCTTATGGCGATGTTTTTTTGGACGAGTTTAAACTGTTTCCAGAATATACAGCCTCATTTGTCATCCGGTATTCGACCATCATTATGTCGATCTCGCAGGTTTCGGAAACGCTGTTCATTCTGGCCATACCCTTCTTTCTGAAGCGCTTTGGCATCAAGAACGTGATCCTCATTGCCATGCTGGCATGGGTTTTACGTTTTGGCTTTTTTGCATTTGGCGATCCTACAGGTAATTTATGGATGATTGTCCTATCCTGTATTGTATATGGAATGGCTTTCGACTTCTTCAATGTTTCAGGGTCCCTTTTTGTGGAAACTGCGACCAGCCCCGAAACGCGCTCTTCAGCGCAGGGCATGTTTATGATGATGACCAATGGATTTGGTGCCGTTTTTGGTAGCCTGGCCTCAGGCTGGATGATCGACAGATATTTCACAAAATCTTATCAGGACATTCAATCGCTTGCAATTCATACAAATACAGAGACGAACAATAAGCACTTGCTTGAGTTTTTAAGTAATAAAGGGATCAGTGTACAGCAAAATGGCATTTTAAGCCGTGCGCTGGATGTAAAAGACTGGCATTCTATATGGCTTTCGTTTACGATCTACGCACTCATCATTACGCTTGCTTTCGCGCTTATGTTCAAGCACAAACATAACCGGGCCGAAGAGGAAGCAATAAAGGCAATGGGGCATTAGGAAAACAAAAAACCCGTTCAGGATCCTGAACGGGTTTTTTGTTTAGATGATCGAATACTATCTCTCTGTTATTGCAGTAAACTTCCTGTCCGTATGACCAACATAGATTTGACGCGGACGCCCAATTGGCTCTTTGTTCTCATGCATTTCTTTCCATTGTGCAATCCATCCTGGTAAACGGCCTAATGCAAACAATACGGTAAACATATCCGTTGGGAAACCAAGTGCCCTGTAAATGATACCTGAATAAAAGTCGACATTTGGATAAAGCTTACGCTGAACGAAATATGGATCGCTTAATGCTGCTTCCTCCAGTTTTTTAGCGATTTCCAAAACAGGATCATCGATACCCAGTTTTTCCAAAATATCATCACAAGCTTTCTTAATGATCTTAGCTCTTGGATCAAAGTTTTTGTAAACCCTGTGTCCAAAGCCCATCATGCGGAAAGGATCATTCTTATCTTTGGCTTTATTGATCCATTTTTCGGTATCTCCGCCATCTTCTTTTATCAACTCAAGCATTTCTATTACCGCCTGGTTTGCACCACCATGAAGTGGGCCCCACAGTGCATCTATTCCTGCAGATACGGAAGCATATAAATTACAATCTGAAGAACCCACCATCCTTACCGTAGAAGCCGAACAATTTTGTTCATGATCAGCATGCAGGATCAGCAGTGTGTTCATTGCACTAACTACTACAGGATCGATTTCAATCTCTTCTGTTCGCTGGCCAAAGATCATATTTAGGAAGTTGCTTACATAGTCATATTTATTTTTTGGATAAATAAGCGGATGTCCTAATGATTTTTTATAAATGAAAGAAACGATAGTCGGAAACTTTGCCAGTAATTTGATCATCGTCAGATCCATTGTTTCAGGCGATGAATTGGCATTTAACGATTCAGGATAAAATGTGGATAGAGAACAAACCAGAGAAGACAGTTGCGCCATTGGATGTGACTTAGATGGATAACCATCTAAAAATTTCTTCATGTCTTCATGGATCAGTGTATGTCTGCTGATCTGGCTTTGAAAATCTGTAAGCTGGTCGGGTGTAGGCAGGTCACCATATATCAGTAAATATGCAACTTCTAAGAAATTAGATTTTTCTGCAAGCTCCTCGATCGGATAACCACGATATTTTAAAACGCCCAGCTCACCATCTAAAAAGGTGATCGCACTCTTTGTAGAGCCGGTGTTCTTGTATCCAAAATCTAAAGTGATATGACCCGTTAAATCTCTAAGTTTAGAGATATCAATAGCCTTCTCCCCTTCGGTACCTGTAATAACGGGAAATTCATACACTTTTCCATCAATCTTAATTTCTGCAATATCTGACATATATATTCTTAAATTTATAAAAACAAACTTAACTAATCCTTTCCGGTTAGTTTTTAGCTTTATATAACAAAGCTGTTAAATTATTATTAAAATGTGAGTCAAAAACAAGTAAGAATCCAAAATATCTACTTTGCCGGTTTTATTTCTTCCAAAACACGACCACATTCCATCATTTCATCACCATAGTATGGATTTTGTATCTTACTTTCCGCCGCAAGCCAATCGCCCCCGTCGCCATGATTCGCCATCGGGCAATGTTGAATGAAAATAGAACCTTTAGTGACATCGGCATGCTTAAATAAGGCAATTACATCGTTACTTAGGGAAGTGAATTCCTTCCGTTGTTCTTTGATGTCCTTAGCATTGGCAATATGGTCTGCAATTAAAGAAGTGTTTTCGCATCCTTTATAGCTGGCTAAATCCTTCTTCAATACTAAGGCTGCCTGCTGGGCATCCTCGAATCTGGTGTTTACCAAGGCATTCTTCAAAGCAATATAACCGTTGTATATGGCCTGAACCTTGCTATCCTTTAGCTCAACATTTGTACTGGTTGCCTCCTTGTTTGATGTAATGGTTGAATCCCCTCCTGCTTTTCGATCGGTATTTGTTTTTTGATCTGTATTTGTGCAAGAAACTACCCCGGTTATGAGCATTATTGCCAGATATTTTCTCATGTTTTGTTTTTTCGGTTAAAATAGCATTTTAATTTTAAATAAATAAGCGAGCCCCTGAAAAAATCAGGAGCTCGCTTTTATTTTACAATAAAATAGGGATTAAATCTTACAATAAAATGGCACTACAATTTAAAACCATAGGCAATGCGTAAAGCTACCTGTCCTAGTGAACCGCCTTTAAATTCAGCTCCTTCATAACGCAGGCCCAGGTCTAACCCATTGTCAAAACCGTAACCAATTCCAGGTGCCCACAGAAACGCAGTTTCGCCGCCATCTTCAGTTGAAAATCCAGCTCCAAGTTCTCCTGAGAAATAAGTGTTTTCAGCAAAGAAAACTTTTGCACCCGCTTTAACAGGGATCATTCCGGTACTTCCACCCCCGTAACTGTCCTTAACAGAGAAGTTAGTGTACCCTGCAGAAAGCAGTCCTGAGATATTTGAACTGAAATCTTTTTGCAGGCGAAGATCTCCACCTATCGCAAAACTATAAGCCTTGGTTGTGGGAATTCCCGCGTTAAGGCCGATTCCAAGACGCCATGCCTTTGAGTCACCAGATTGAGCGTTAACAGTCGTTGTAAAGAACAAAGCTACTGCAGCTACTGCAGAGGCAATAATTTTAGTATTTGTTTTCATTTTAAGACTCCTTTATATGTTAATAATATAAACTGTTACGCCATAATACAAATGGCATGCCATATACGAAATGAAGGACATGCCAACCATGACTAACTGTTCCTATACAAAGAAATTGCAGCGCTAATGAGATCAGCTTGTGTCCCATCAGTTTCCAACCAGTTTATTTTGACGCCATCCTTTTCCATCTTCCTAAAAAAGGTCATTTGCCGCTTGGCAAACTGACAGATCGCTATTCCCAGTTTTTGACGCAGTTCGGCATAAGTGACCTCTTTAAACAGATAAGCCACAACAAACTTATACTCAAGACCATAGAACGTTAACATTTCCCTGCTGACCCCGTTTTCCAGAAGTCCTTTTACTTCTTCAATCATGCCCTGTTCCAACCTCTTATCCAGTCGCTCTAATATTCTCGCTCTCCTTTTAGCGACATCACATGCTAAGCCGATTACCACTGGCTTTATTTCCGGATATACCGGTGTGATAAATCGATTGGAATTCAGGTATTCGGCAATTTCTATAGCCCGGATGATTCTCTTGACAGAAGACTGATCTGCATGACCTGTAAATGCTACAGGATACCCGCTCAGTAAAGTCTTCAGCCGTTCTTTATCAAGCAATAGCAGCCGGCTCCGCAAAGCAGCATCAACAGGAATTGAGGTATATTCCTGGTTCTGAAGCAGACTATGAATGTACATTCCGGTGCCACCACAAAGTATAGCGGTTTTATTTCTTTGCCTTAATGCGGTATATGTGCTGTAAAAATCTTCTTTAAACTGATTTACGTTGTACTTTTCGCCGGCATTCTTAATATCGATAAGATGATAAGGAATGTTTTTGCCATTGATCGTATATTCACTCAGATCCTTGCCCGTGCCGATGTCCATTCCTGAAAAGACCTGTCTGCTGTCGGCGCTTATAATTTCGGCATCCATTGCCTCCGCAATGCCAACCGCAAGTTTTGTTTTGCCGGAGGCTGTGGGGCCCAATATGATCAGCAATTTATTCTGCTCCATTTACAAGTATAAAATGTATTTCAAATTTCCTGTATTGAAAACCCTCAAAAAATCATCGTTTAAAGATGAATTAGCCTGAGTAGGTAAGCGGTGTGGAAAATACCTGATCAGTTCCTTTCTATCCAGCCATATTTGTGCTGGCGGAGTCAGCCCTACCAGTTTAAATCCGGATTGCTCATAGGCATTGCCCAGGGACCAGTCTCGATCTGCGTAGCTCATCACATCATTCGGCGAAATGATTTTAATAAAGTGCTTCAGCAATTTGGTAAATCCTCCGGTAACTGTAAATCCGATCCGTGTTGCAAAGCGAATCAGCTCAACCGATCTGTAATCCGTCGAAACCGTTTTCATAAATCTTACATTGCTAAAACAGGCAACAGCTACAATCTCCTCATCAATTTTCAGTGCGAATTTATACCTCGCTTTTGCCGATGCCTGGATATGATTGGCGTTTAAAAAATCATCTGCCTGCTGCTGATCAATACCAGTTACCACGCCCTTGCGAGCATGTAATCTTACATTTAGCCCCAGAATCGATTTGATCCTGCCCAGGACCTGATCCCGCCTCGTTTGCCATACATCTTCCCACAACTGCAGGAGCTGGATATTTTTAAGCTGGTAAGCAGTCTGCAGTTCGATCAGCGCCTCAGGATCGTAGTTATTATCAAGTGATATCAGGTTAATAATGGTCCTGTTATTACACAACAGTAAAGTGTATTGTTCATGCCCGACAGACTTGGTACTTAGCCCTGTATCCTCCAGTGCCATTAACACCTGGTTTTGCCAGATCAATTCTAAACCCAACTTTTTTCTTTATATAATCTATAACCTTCTGCCAGGGCATCTTCGATATGCCCCAAAAGTATATCATCCAGTTTGGTAATATGAAAACATGATTTTCCTTTAAGCAACTTTAGCATCGCAGGGTCAAAGATCCGCTTCATTACAGGCTCAGCGTTTACAGGCATGTAATAAAAACCAACGTGGTCTTTTTGTATCATTACTGCAGCAAATTGTATCTCGTTCCTTTTTTTGCCGTCAATTACGATACTTTTATCACTCCATAAATCATAAGTGGTTTCACTATTGACCCTGTTATTGAATCCCAGGGTCGCATATGGCTGCAACACAGCTCTTATGGTTTGAAATATTTCTATAAAATCTGTTTTCATAATTAAGATCGATCTATTGAACAACACCATTCGGCCCAGATTGTTTATAACCGCTTAGTCCAGCCACCACTCTTTTGATGGATATTGTTCGGCTAAAATAACGGGTTCGCCTAACAAAGGGGTGGTTATTTTCAAATTTTCTTCTTTGGCTTTTTTCAGCACCCGGACAGCTGGCTCATTCCAGCTGTGCAGGGCCAGCGTAAATTTTGCCCAGTGAACCGGGAGCAAAACTTTCGCTTTCAAATCCTTAGCCGCCTGAACGGTTTGCTCGGGGAACATATGAATCAATGGCCAGTAAGCATTGTACTGGCCACATTCAAGGATGGCCAGATCAAAAGGGCCATGCAGTTCTCCCGTTTGCTTAAAATGGGTATCATAACCGGAGTCCCCGCCTAAATACAACTTATGTTCGGAAGCCTGCAATATAAAGGCCGACCATAAGGTTTGGTTTCTTTTAAAGCCTCTGCCTGTAAAGTGACGTGCGGGGGCGGCAATGAATTTAAGGTTATTGGCGATGGTCTCCTCTCCCCAGGCCAGCTCCACGATCCGATCGGTCGGCACTCCCCAATGTTCCAGATGCGCCCCTACGCCCAAGGAGGTAATAAACAATCTGGTTTTGCTTTTAAGTTTCAGGATACTCTGGTAATCCAGGTGATCATAATGATCATGGGTAATTAAAATAATATCCAGCTCTGGAAAATCCTCCTCTTTAACAAAATCTGTCCCGGGATAACTTCCTGTACCAACAAACGAAAATGGCGAAGGGCGCTTACTGAACACCGGATCTACCAGAATCCTGACCCCATCTATCTGCAAAAAGTAAGAAGAATGGCCAAACCAGATCAGTTTGGTTTTAGCTGTCGGCGTAAAATCAGGAGCAACATGTGGAAGTGCCTTCTTAGGTGTGCCGTTCGGGTTTCCCTTTATTACCCCCACAAGGATATCCCAATAGCTCACTCCCTCAGGCTTCATTGGCGTAGGCGATAAGTTGTCCAATGTCTCATCTGCCTTAAAATTTGGCAGCTTTTTTAATCGTTCCATACGGGCTCCTTCCGGAGCTTTTCCAAACACCGGCAAATTTAACACGCCTATAATAGTCAAGGCCAGGAGGACAATAATAACCAGAATGGAATACATAATTTTATAATAATTAATCCGCTTTTTTTTCATGTGAGGATGCTTGAGGCGCAAGTTTTGCAACGAGGCTATTCCCCGCCAGCAGCAGTTCATTGGTAATGGTTTTAGTGTATTCGGCAATTTCTTCCTTAAAATCGACCACTGAAGCACCGGAACGTATTTCCTCCAGCCGCTTCTCCCATTGTCCCGTCAACTCGGCCTGTGCAATTTTTTGGTCCTTTACGACCTCGTATACCGCCAGGCCTTTTGCTGTGGGTACCAGGTTGCGCTTTTCTCTTGCGACATATTCCCTGTTAATTAAGGTTTCGATGATCGCCGCTCTGGTAGCAGGTGTACCCAGTCCACTATCTTTCATGGCATACCTCAGTTCCTCATCCTCTATGTCCTTACCTGAAGTCTCCAGTGCTTTCAATAAGGACGCCTCATTGTACATGGGTTTAGGCTTGGTCTGCTTTTCCAGCAAGGCCTTATTGGTAACCGGTAAGGCCTCTCCTTTTTTTACTTTTGGCAGGGCAGGATTATCTTC
>CBFGNP010000032.1:0-13035 GCA_965650095.1 uncultured Pedobacter sp.
ACGATCTGCATAACGCTTAAGTAGCTGAGGATGTTTTTATAATATTTTTTAATTGCACTAGTCCATGGTACATTCTTTTTATCTGGTCATGTCCTACTGATTAAAGTGAATTTTTTTCCAGTGTTTCGATGTGCTGGCCGATCTCATTGACCAATGCCTGGTCTATCTTGTCCTCCGATTTCCATTCCAGTGTGGTATCTGCAACAACGGGATACAGGTGTGCTGTACGCTCTCCGTTGATATAAACGATATAGTCGCCCGCTTTCGGCTGTTCCACTCTTATGGCCTGAGGATGACCGTCTATTTCGAGCGTAAATTCATAGGGGTTCAGGTCTTTTTCCATGGTACTAACAGATTTATATGCACAAAACATAGCAACCTTCATATTGTTTGAATGCTTGGCCAAAGTCCGGGCCCACCATGTTGATTCTTTTGCTAATTTCGGGTCTTGAAATTTACCGATGTTAAAACTTATTCTCCATACCTATAAAACGTCATTTAGTGGCTTAAGCCGGGAAACCTGGCTGCTGGGCATGGTGATGATGTTCAACAGATGTGGAAGCATGGCGGTGCCTTTTATGGGGCTGTACGTTACCCAAAGCCTGCACCGTTCGGAGGTGGATGCGGGATTAGTCATTACCTTATTCGGCATAGGCTCAATCTTAGGTTCTGCAACAGGCGGAAAACTGACAGATATGATTGGTTTCAGACCGGTACAGATCTTATCTTCCATTATTGGCGGCCTGTTGTTTATCCTCTTTTCCACCATCAATCATTTTTCGACCCTTTGTGTGTTAACGGTAGTCATCAGTTTCTTTTCTGAGGCTTTCCGACCGGCAAATTTTACCGCTGTGGTCAGTTATGCAAAAGAGGGGACGATGACCCGTTCGTATTCCTTAAACAGATTGGCGACCAATATTGGCTGGTCGGTCGGAATCAGCATGGCCGGAATCATCGCGTCGATCAATTACAAATTGCTATTCATCGTTGAAGGTGCCGTGAGCATTATGGTCGGGCTTTCCATTCTCTTCTTTTTGCCAAAAGCGAGGGGATTTATCAAACAGGCAAAAGAGAACCGGAGCAAGCAGCAGATTGGTAAGCCCTGGCAGGATCCCTTCTATATTAAATTCATCCTGCTGACTACGGTCTTTATCACCTGCGCATTTTTAATGTTCCGGGTTGTCCCGGTGTTCTTTAAAGATCAATGGCACATTGATGAGTTTGCCATAGGGATCATCCTAGGCCTCAATGGAGCGGTCATCGCGCTTTTCGAAATGATCATGATCAATAAGCTGGAGAAAAAGCGGCCGCCGATGTTTTTCATCATTATTGGGGCTGTTTTCTTCGCCAGCTCTTATGTCCTGCTGAGCATTCCCTTGATTTTTCATGTGGCCATGGCTATAGCTGTGATCCTGGTTTTTACCATCGGTGAGATGCTGGTGCTTCCTTTCATAAATACGGTGGTCGTCAGCAGGAGTAATGAGTACAACCGGGGCCTGTATGCTGCCGGTTATACCTTAAGCTGGTCTGTTGCACAGGTTGTGGGTCCGTTGGCGGGTTTTTATATCGCCAAGCAACTGGGATACAACTGGCTTTGGGCAGGGATCGCCTTTCTGCTGTTGCTGTGTGCTTACGGATTTAATTTGTTAAGCAAAAAGCATTGAGTCGCTTCATCTGTACAAAAAACACTTTCTATTTCATTTAGGAACATGCTTTTAAAATAAAATAGATTTTTTATCAGAATTTGATACGCATTAACGAAATTTTTGTTAAATTTATTCAACGCAGGCAAATAATTAGTATTACAGGGATGATCACTAATTACCATCACTTTTCTGAGGTCCAAGGGACCCGGGTTATTGCAGGGGAAACCTGCGGTTATGAGGAAAAACGCTTTCAAAAAATAGATCAGTGTCGAGAATCAGCAAATTTCCGGAATAAGTTCAGGTTCGATTTATATAAATCATTTATGAACAAAAATGAGCGGTTACGAACGGGTGCCTAAAGGCTTCTGCGGATAACAAATTTTGGAATATTTAACAACACGGACATGGCTGATTATAAAAATCTTTCGGATAAAGCGTTGGTTGACCTGTTAAAACAAGGCGACAATATTGCTTTTATAGAGATCTTTGACCGCTATTACATTTTACTGTTCTCCTTTACCTGCAGGCGGTTAAATGATAAAGAGATAGCAAAAGATCTGGTTCATGATGCATTTGCTGATATCTGGGAAAAGTGCCAGACGGTCAACATTCCGGGAGAACTGGCGACCTTTCTCTTTACTGTGGTTAAGAACAGGATTCTCGATTATTACAAACACAGTAAAATCTCTAAGAAATATGCAGATGATTTTCAGGCTTATATTGATGAAACGCATAATGTGACCGATCACCTGGTGCGCCATCATGAGTTGCTGGCCTTGATTGAAAAAGAAATTGCAGCGCTGCCGGAGAAAATGCGGAAGGTGTTTGAGCTAAGCCGACAGACGACCATGAACCGCAAGGAGATTTCAGAACATTTAGGCCTTCCGGAGAATACCGTTAAAACCAATATGCACCGGGCTTTAAAAATCCTTCGCCGAAAATTAAGCTTGTTGTTTTGTTAACCTATGCGGTATTACCCATGAAATGGATTTTATCACATAATATTTTGCAGATATCTTGTAACTTAAATTTTTTATCAAATTTTTGAACCCTAATACCCTACTTAATCGTAATATACTAACAAACCTAAAACATACCCCACGTGGATGCAAAAACGTTGCTCGAAAAATACATGGCTGGTCAATGTACGCCAGAAGAACAAAAATTTGTTGAGGATTACATCACTAACGACCGCATAACGCCTCAGGATCTGATCGCAATGCAGTCCGATCTGATGGAGCTGCGGTCAAGAACAGTCGGCCCGCATCTTAAAACAAGAAAAATGAGCTGGCCGCTGCGGGTTGCCGTTGCCGCCGCAATCATCATTATTTTATCACTTGTTGGCACCTTGTTTATGGCTCGGTTAGGCGCTCCGGACAGCGTTCCGCCTGCAGTGCTTGCCAATAAAATCAACCCGGGTAAAGATCAGGCGGTCTTAACGCTGGCCAATGGAACCGAGATCAATTTAAGCGAGGCCAAAAGCGGACCATTGCTGAAAAGTGAAGAGATTGAGATCACAAAAACGGAAGACGGTACCCTGGCTTACAAGCTTGTAGGCTCAGGATCCAATAGCTCGGGATACAATACCATAACTACCCCAAGGGGTGGACAGTATAAGGTCGTCCTGGCCGATGGCACGATGGTATGGCTCAACGCTGCTTCCAGTCTGTCTTATCACGCCTCTTTAAATAATGGTGCGCAGGTGCGGCACATAAAAATGAGTGGTGAGGCTTACTTTGAAGTGAAGAAAGACAAAGCCCATCCATTTATCGTAACAACCGATCGGCAGGAACTGAAAGTACTCGGTACGCATTTCAACGTTTCGGCCTATCCCGATGAGTACGCTACCAGGACTACCTTATTGGAAGGGTCTGTACGCATTTCTCATCTGGCATCACCTGACCCGGTTTCTACGGGTACCCGCCTGGGTAGCGTGATCCTTAAACCCAATCAGCAATCAACCCTAACACAAAATAACATCCAAATTGCAGCAGTAGACGCTGAAGAGGCTGTGGCCTGGAAAAATGGTGAATTCCTTTTCCAGAACAAGCCTTTAGAAAACATTATGCTTGAAATATCAAGATGGTATAATGTAGACGTGGTCTACGAAGATAAACAGGTAGCTCAAAAGCTATTTGGTGGCATGATATCCAGGTCAGAAGAGCTTGCCCGGGTATTGTCGGCACTTGAAGTAACAGGGGACGTTCATTTTAAAGTGGAAGGGAGGAGAGTGACCGTTATGAAATAAAATCTACACACCAAACCGCAATACAAGGCAACAAACGTTTTAAACATTTCCAACAAAGGCTAAATGAAATGGGGGGATTCCATTTGGCAAGGGATAAAAATTATCTAAAAAAAGGTCAGTAGAGCTAAACCTACTGACCAAGAGCCTGTATTCAGAAAATAAGCACAACTCATTTACTATTCACAGACAAACAAACTTAGACAATATTGTTTGGTAAAACAATATTAACGGTCCCTCATTTGGCCGCTGGGTTTTTGTCACAAACCAAATGGAAATGTACATTAATACTCACAGCGAGCGTGTGTGGCAAACACGTATCCGTAAAATACTACTCATAATGCGGCTAACTATTGTCATTATCTTAGTCACCCTATTTCAGCTCAATGCTGCCAGGTCTTTCGGACAGCATATCAGCTACGTGGGTAAAAACATCCCTTTATACAAACTCTTTAAGGAGATCAGGAAACAGACCGGCTACAACATCATCTGGAGCGGAGAAGACCTGGATCTTTCCAAAACGGTGAAGGTGAACTTCAAGAACGCAGCACTGGAGGAAGTTTTGAAAAATAGCCTGTCGGGTTTGCCCATTGTCTATACGATTGTAGATAGAACGGTCAACCTGAAAAGGAGCGGGCCACCTGCTTTGGACGAGGTGTCCGCAGATGTTGTTGCTATCGATATACGTGGCCGGGTGCTCGATGAAAAAAATGAGCCACTATTTGGGGCTACGGTTAAAGTAAAAGGAGCCAATACCGTCACGATCACAGACAGCAAAGGTGAATTTGTATTGAAAAACATAGGTGAGAAGGCGGTATTGATCATTTCTTATCTAGGATTTGAAGCGATAGAGGTTTCGGCAAAAGAAGACCTTGGCGAGATAAAGCTGACTTCCTATGAAAGCAGGCTTGAAGAGGTGGAAGTGGTGAGTACCGGATATCAGCATCTTCCCAAGGAGAGGGCCACCGGCAGCTTTGTGCTGGTCAATAATGAGTTAATTAACCGGAGTGTCTCTACCAACATTCTGGACCGGTTAAAAGGCGTGACCAGCGGGTTATTATTTGACAACACTACAGGAACAGACCTGGGGTTTAGTATAAGAGGAAGAAGTACCATTTTTGCCAATACAAATCCATTAATTGTTTTGGATAACTTTCCTTATGACGGAGATCTTGGTACGATTAACCCTAATGACGTAGAAAATATCAGCATTCTAAGAGACGCAGCAGCAGCATCTATATGGGGCGTAAGGGCCAGTAATGGCGTGGTTGTCATCACTACAAAAAAAGGCAAGTACGATCAAATGTTAAAGGTTGGATTCAACAGTAATGTTACCATCGGAGAAAAGCCCGATTTATTTGCCAGCCCGGAATTGAAAGCTTCTGATTACATCGAAGTGGAGCGCTTCCTTTTTGCAAAGGGAAGATTTAGCGTTGAACTCGCAACTCCGGAAACTTATATCTCGCCAGTAGTTGAAATTTTATCAACTCAAACAGATCAAAATGAGATAGAACGACAGCTCAATGTGCTGAAACAGCAGGATATCAGAAATGATCTGTTAAAATATTATTACAGGAATGCGCTAAACCAGCAATATGCATTAAGCTTTGATGGGGGAGGGAGGCAAAACCAATATTACTTTTCCATCGGTTACGATCATAATGATCAGGATTATGTGAGTGACTCCAATGAAAGGCTAAATTTAACCGCTCAGAACACTTACAGCCTATTGAAAGATAAACTACGCGCCAACGTTGGCATCAGATATACTTCTTTAAAACGGATTTCTAATAGTGGAAATGCTTCTATTGATTTCTATATGAAACCTTACATAGATCTGGTTGATGAAGAAGGAAATGCAGTTTCTGTTCTCCGGCACAAAAAAGCCTGGCTGGATACAGTCGGTTCAGGCCGCTTGCTGGACTGGGCATGGAGACCAAAGGATGAACTGGATAGAACAAATCACAGGAGCACACTTGACAATTATGTGCTGAATTTAGATTTGAAATACAAAATACTTGAGGGTCTAGACATCCAGGGCCAATATCAGTATAGCAAAGGATCAGATGAACTTAATCATCTTTCTACATCAGACTCCTATTATACCAGAAATCTGATTAATCAGTTCTCCATTGTTAAACCTAATGAAGTTATCCGGCCAGTCCCTTTAGGGAATATACTGGAAAAAGTACTTACCCGAGGTATATCGCAAAGTTTAAG
The DNA here is from genome assembly GCA_965650095.1 of uncultured Pedobacter sp. GTDB lineage: Bacteria > Bacteroidota > Bacteroidia > Sphingobacteriales > Sphingobacteriaceae > Pedobacter. Next base: position 6,112 of record CBFGNP010000032.1, read on the forward strand.
GCTTCAGGTTAATTATTCAAAAAATTGGCTCGAGCATACACTGTCTGCTTTAGCAGGATCAGACATCAAAGATTACCATAATCAAACTCACGACTATACTTTGTATGGATATGACGAAGAGAATGGCCTGGTGTCGAATATTGATTTTGCTGGTTCCTATAAAAATCTCGTTAACGGTTCTTCTGTATCTATCCCAGGCAGAGTTAGTGAATCGGGTCAAACGGATAGATATATATCCTATTTCAGTAACGCACAATATGCATACAAGGATAAATATATCTTGTCGGCAAGCTTAAGGTTTGACGAATCCAATTTGTTCGGCGTTAAAACCAATCAGAAAGGGGTGCCCTTATGGTCAGTAGGAGGAATGTGGGATATGACAAAGGATTTTTTTCAATCTGCAAAATGGCTAGATCAATTGAGGTTCAGAGCAACATTTGGATACAATGGGAATGTTGATAAGACTGTTTCCGCATTTGTAACGGCTCAATCTACTGGAAATAACAGGTTCAATCAGTTAACTGCAACGGTGGTTAACCCTCCTAATCCCTCGCTAAGATGGGAAAAGATTCAGATGATAAACTTTGCATTGGAATATTCCTTATTCAATAGCCGTCTTTCAGGAAATATAGAGTATTATCATAAAAAAGGAAAAGATATTATAGGATACAGTCCACTGGCTCCTTCCTCAGGAATTAATGTGTTTAAGGGGAATTCGGCAAACATCGCGGGCAATGGATTTGACATTACCCTATCCAGTCGAAATATTGTGAAACGTAATTTCGCCTGGCAAACCGCATTACTCCTTAGCAAAGCACAAGATAAAATAACGGCTTACAATGCCAATACTACGCCATTAGCTTTTCATGTGGGTTATCCTTATAATGGCATTTTCAGCTATCGCTGGGAAGGGCTTGATCCACTAACCGGAGATCCTTTAGGCTATTATGCAGGGAAAAAAAGTACGGAATGGGGGAATATTGCCAATGCTGATAGTTTAAACAATACCACGGTATATAGTGGCCCGGGAACACCTACTTATTTTGGAAGTATCCGCAACAGTGTAACGTATAAGAACTTCAATTTATCCTTCAACATTATCTATAAGTTTGGTTACTACTTCAGGTCAAATTCAGTAGATTATACGAAGTTATTTGGGTTTAACGGATCACATCAGGATTACAATAAGAGATGGCTTCAACCAGGAGATGAATCAAAGACGTACGTACCTTCCGCTGTTTATCCAACAAATTTTGAAAGAGAAAGTTTCTATGCCATGTCATCTGTATTGGTTGAAAATGGTGATCATATTCGATTACAGGATGTCCGCCTGAGCTACGACATCAACAAACAAAACTCAAGGTTTAAGAATATTGGTATTTATTTGTATGCAAGCAACTTAGGATTAATATGGAAAGCGAATAAAAAGGGATTAGATCCTGAAAGTCAGATCATCCCATTGCAAAAAAATATCTCCATTGGTTTCAAAACACAATTCTAAAAAAAGAGCTATGAAACATGCATTTGTAAAACTGGCAATTATCCTATCGCTCAGTTTCTGTTTTTCCTGCAGTAAGAAAGATGATTTCCTGGATAAGAAACCCAGTACATCCTTGCTGGTACCCACAACACTAGCCGATTTCACAAAATTATTAGATAACCCTAATATGAACGTATCAGGTATGCTGGGGACAGTGTCGGCCGACGATTATTATTTACCAAGTTATAAGATCTGGGAGTCAATTATTACCCCATATGAACGCAATGGATATATCTGGGCCAAAGACATATACCAGGGATCTGAAGACGTCAATGACTGGGCAATTCCTTATCAGCAGATATTATATGCAAACATTGTGCTCGAGGGCCTGCAAAAGTTAACATATAGCGCAGCAGATGAAGCGGAATACAACCGGATCAAGGGGCATGCACTGTTTATCAGAGGACACGCCCTGTTTAACTTATCCCAGCATTTTGCTGAGGCCTATGATGCTAATACAGCGAAGAGCGTTTTAGGATTGCCTATTCGATTAGAATCCGATGTTACGGTAAAATCACACCGGGCAAATCTTCAGCAGACCTATGATCAGGTATTGGCTGATCTTACACAGGCAGCATCTTTGTTGCCCCATAAAGTGCCTGGTACTGACCGGAGCAGACCATATAAAGTTGCAGCCGAGGCTTTACTGGCAAGAGTTTACTTAAGTATGCGAAATTATGATTTAGCCTTACAATATGCTGAAGCAGCTTTGAATTTGTATAGTACACTAATGTCGTTCCCTACCCTCAGCACTTCTTCAATCGCACCTATAACCGCACTTAATCCGGAGACTATATTTTTTTGCAACCAGTCCTTTATCGCTTCCCGTCTGATCGCTACCAACAGGCTTGCACCAAACACGCTGGTCAACACGGAACTATACAACATGTATGCTGCAAATGACCTTAGAAAGACCATTCTTTTTACCAATTCTACCATCCATCAAAAACCCGTATTTAAAGCAACCTATGATGGTACAACAAGGGCATTTAGTGGAATAGCTACCGACGAACTTTATTTAATTAAAGCGGAATGCCAGGTAAGAGTAAAAAATTATCAGGATGGGTTGAGTACCCTCAATGCGCTGCTCCTTACACGTTGGGTAAAAAATACTTTTGTAAATCTTGCGGCAGTAAATAAAAATGATGCCCTGGCAATTGTTTTACGGGAAAGGCGGAAAGAACTCCCCTTACGTGGACTGAGGTGGCAGGATCTGCGCAGGTTAAATAAAGAGGGCGCTAACATCAGTTTGACAAGAACCCTGGATGCTAACACGTACACGCTCACTCCAAACAGTTCACGATATGTTATGCCCATACCAGCCGAGGAAATACGGCTAAGCGGATTGGAAGATAACATTAGGTAATCTAGGGGAATTATATGAAAATGAACAAATATCTCCTCCATGTTTTCATGTTGCTGGCGTTCTATACGACAAAAGCACGAGGCGTTGAAAGATCAACAGCTCATAAAGATCAATATGCATCGATCATAGGTCTTGTTCCTGAGTCAGCCGGTATAGATTCTGTTCGCTTATTTTTATATCCTGAAAATACGGCCAGTGAGCTATCGCTTAATATTACAGGAATGAAGACTTTTACATCTAAGGTGAAAAACGGGAGATATTCTTTTGAGATCCCTGTAAATGACAAATTGCTTTACTTCAGCTTATACAAAAACGCGGGGGCCTGGCCCGAAACAAAAGATAGGTCACTTAATTTTCACCTGGTTGAAAAAGGGGATTATGTGGTGATCAATCATTTTGGGTCAAAACTAACGTTCTGTGGTATAGGCTCAGCAAAACATACCTTGCACCTTCTTTTTAGCAATGAAGACGGTTACGAGTACCATTTTGATAATCCAGCTTTGTTTAAAAAGAAGCAACTTAGTACCAGCAATGCCGCGAAATATAATTTTAGGTATGAGGATACGCTTTCTAAAATTAAACGATTGCTTCAATTATTAGAAAAAAGTAAAGCTGAGCTAAGTGAAAAATCCTATCAGGTGCTTTACTGTGAAATCATTGGTAACTGTCAATATCCGTTAATACGTGCAACCGAAACTCTCACTGCGAATAATGTTCAGATTCCCCAGTCAGATAAAGACGCCATAAAGCTAAAATTTGAAAGTATTCAGAAAGATTTAATGCGCTCCCGATTTTCTGACCACATTACTGCGTCCTCTATCAGATATGTAAAATATTGTGCGGAGCTTCTAAAACTACAAAAAACGCTGAGTAACGATACAGCCGGTTTTATTCAATATATTATTAAATCAATTGACAAAACTGAGCTGCGGGATAAACTTTTGATTTTGGCTTTTGGTCTTTCTTATAAGCGATATGGCAAATTAACACAACTTGCCATAGATCATATGCATAGTCCGGCTTTGAAACACGACCTTGCCAATTTTTATAACAAGCAAAGAAACGGCAGTATAGTGCCTGACGATTTTTTACTAATTGACCAATATAACAAGGAGATTAATTTATCCAGCTTTAAGGGCAAAGTTATATTTCTAGATTTTTGGTACGTTGGCTGCATTCCTTGTGCAGATTATTATAAAACAACAGTTTCTGTAGCTAAAAATAGTTTCATAGATTCAAAGGAAGTGGTTTTCGTCACGGTGTGCACAGAAAAGAACTATAAAAAATGGATCACAGCTCTTGAATCAGATGTATATACCTCTAAAAGTGCGGTAAACCTGTTTACCGGGGGTAAAGAAATGGATCATCCATTGATTAAATATTTCAATGTGGTGGGCGCTCCGACACCTATATTGATTGATAAAAAGTTCAATGTTTTTTGTAGAGATGAAATTTTGCTGGGGAGAGGTGGCCACCCCAGCTCATTGATTAATACCATTCAATTGTGTATTAAAAATTAATACCTGCTCTACTGGTTGCTGCTAATAAAAATGCTGGTATTATATTATGGTATAGTTTCGTAATGGGTATGGGTTACCCAGGAGATCACATCCTCGTCGTCATAATAACCATTGGCATTTGGAAAACTATTTGGCTTCAAGGTACCCTTGCATTTTGTGCCCCCATCAAAGCAATCCCAGGTATTTCCCTGCTCCATGTGATCTATAATCATCCATTCAGTGGCAGATACGGGTGTAACTGTTTCAAAATCGGTTGGTTGGTTTGTTGCATTGGTAGTAACTGTACTAACAACTGTGGCCATTATCGCAACGAAGATGCCAAGTAAAATCTTTCTCATGATTTTTTAGTTATGGTTAACACTATTATTTCGGATCGCCTTCAGGAGGGAAAATGTACTCGAAATGTGCACTTTCCGTTATTGGATTAACTTCACTATCAGAATAGAATCCCGACATATCAGGTGTTGCTCCAGATTTCAATGTACCTTTGCATACTGATCCAGTAGAAAAGCAATCCCATGTAAGTCCTTGTTCTTCATCGAGGACAATTACCCATTCATCTGTACCTAATTTGCCCACTCTTTCTCCTTCAATTTTATTATTAGTTGTAGTAAATGCGCTTGCACAGATCGCGGCAATAGCTGCTGCTATGCCAAGAATTACTTTTTTCATAAGAACGTTATTTAGTAATTAACTCGAAATGTTTATGCTCAAATATTGGATTAACTTCATTATCAGCGTAATATCCCGACATATCAGGTGTTGCACCTGCTTTCAAAGTGCCTATACATTCTGTTCCAGTGTCAAAACAATCCCATGTAATTCCTTGCTCCATGGGATCTACAAGCATCCATAGATCTGTATCTAATTTGCCTACTAGTTCTCCTTCATTTTTATAATTAATGGTAGTAAATGCGCTTGCACAGAGCGCAGCGATAGCTACTGCGATGCCAAAAAATGCTTTCTTCATCAGACCGCTATTTAGTAATTAATTCAAAATGAAAATTTCCTTCTATTGGATTAACTTCACTATCGGAATAATATCCCGACATATCAGGTGTCGCACCTGGTTTCAGGGTACCTATACATGCACTTCCACCAACAAAACAATCCCATGTATCTCCTTGTTCTTCAGGGAGGACAATCAGCCATTGATTTGTACTTAATTTGCCTACTACTTCTCCTTCGAATTTGTTATTGGTTGTAGTAAATGCGCTTGCGCTTATCGCGGCGATAGTGACTGCTATGCCAAAAGTTACTTTTTTCATAAGACCGTTAGTTAAGTTTTTGTTTGTTATTGCTAAATGTTAAACAAATTTAAACGATCTGCGCATAGGTGATGTCCCTTTTGGAACATAATGATTTCCCAAAAGGGACAAATATGTTTCCAGTTATACGCAGATTAGAGTGTACCTTCAAAAGATAATGACTAGTTATTTTCCTAAACATTGCGTATTCTGGAACAAGGGACATGCTTGGGAAGAATGTGATGGTTTGTGAATACGTAGAATTAACGTATTCTTGTAAATGTTTGGAGTTATAATACCATTAATGTTTGTTGGAGTAGTCGCTTTGATCATTTACACAAATAATCAAAGTCGGGAAAGCAATACGCTAATATTATTGATACGCTCGGTGAAAGGATAATTTTAAAGTTAGATCAAGTAAAGTGCGAGACATTTTCTTCCGGGGCAAAAAAATGGGGGGTATTACTTTTCTCAGTGTGACCTCTATATTACTGAAGATGCGCTGGTTATTTTGGGGTATAACAGGTTTATATCATTTAAACAGCTTTCTGTTCCCTTGGTGTTAACAACCGACCCGTCGTTTCACTTTGTGAAATTTCCCTACGCCAGATTTATAAAACCTAAGAAAATCAACCTTAACTCTTTTAACGGAGATATATACATAGAATTTGAAAACCCTGGGTTCATTAAGACAAATGTTGAAATAAGATTATCGGGTATTTCTGACCAGGTGAAAAGCAAACTGGAATTTTTGAATAAGATTTAGCTTTTTAAAATCAGTAGATACCACTCTTCCATCCTTGCATAACTTTTAAGGAACAACTGGGAAAGGCATATGAATTGGTTTAACAAATCTATCTATCTTTGTTAACCGCCAATTTCCAAATCCCTAGTCACTATCTGGACAACTTCCAGTCTCAGTCTTAGAGTCAGTAAGGTACGACTTAGTTACCAAAGGCCTTTCAAAGGAGTATCCTAGGAATGTGACAGGACTCGCGTAGGACCAAAGGAGTCCTGTGATATACGGAGAATATGCTGATCTTATCCGGGTGATTTATACGGCGATATACACCCGATGTGCACTGAGTTCAATCGAGGAACCTATACCGTTTTACTTACTGAAAAGCTGGCAGGACCTGTACGTAATGGGCATGTTTTTCCGGTATAAAAATTGCATCTCGGTGTTTAAGTCCCCCTTTAATGAGCATTTAAACGGTCTTAAGGAGCAAATGGAAAACGTTTATGAGTTAG
>CBFGNP010000033.1:0-12985 GCA_965650095.1 uncultured Pedobacter sp.
CGGAGCTAATGTCACACTTACATTTTGTCCGGCACCGGAAAATCACGGTTTTAAATTTCAAAGAATAGATCTTCCAGGAACACCGATCGTTGATGCAGATTGTGATAATGTTACCGATACTGCAAGGGGAACCACCATTACACAAAATGGAGCCAGTGTAAGTACAGTGGAGCATGTTATGGCCTCTTTGGTAGGAATGGATCTGGACAATGTGCTGATGAAGCTGGACGGGCCGGAGACGCCGATCATGGATGGAAGTGCAATCCAGTTCCTGGATGCTTTGGAAGCCGCCGGCGTACATATACAAAGCCAGGACAGAGAGTATTTCCAGATTCCCCACAACATTACGTATACAGAACCCGACAGAAAGGTCGAAATCGTTGCCATGCCTTTGGATGACTACAGGTTTACCTGTATGATTGATTACAATTCGCCGGTTTTGGGTAGTCAGCATGCCGGCATATCCAGCATCGCTGAATTTAAAAAAGAAATTGCTTCCTGCCGGACCTTCTGCTTTTTGCATGAGCTGGAATATCAGCTGCAGAACAATCTGATCAAGGGGGGCGACCTGAACAATGCCATCGTTATTGTGGATAAGGAAGTAACTAAGGAAGAGCTGGATCATCTGGCTACCATATTTAAGCGCAAGGCGATTGATGTTGCCCCTCAGGGTATTTTAAATAACATGGAATTGCGGCATCAAAATGAGCCGGCAAGGCATAAATTGCTGGATATGATTGGTGATCTGGCCCTTGTTGGGGTGCATTTAAAAGGTCATATTATGGCTGCCAGGCCCGGACATGCAGCGAACGTGGCTTTTGCTAAAAAAATTAAAGCAGCGATCAAAAAGGAAAAAAACAAAAAGGTACAGCATGTGTATGATCCAACGGTTAAGCCGCTGTACGACACCGTTCAGATCATGGATATTTTACCGCACAGACAACCGTTTTTGTTTGTAGACAAGGTGTTGGAGCTCTCTAAGACCCATGTGGTCGGGGTAAAGAATGTCACCATGAACGAGGAGTTCTTTAAAGGACATTTCCCTGGTGCTCCGGTTTTTCCGGGGGTGATTCAGATTGAAGCGATGGCGCAGACGGGAGGGATCCTGGTATTGAGTACTGTCCCTGACCCGAGAAATTATCTTACCTTGTTTCTTAAAATTGACAACGTGCGGTTCAGAGCGCAGGTGTCGCCAGGAGATACGATTGTTTTCAGATGCGATTTAATGGAGCCGATAAGAAGAGGAATTGCCCAGATGAAGGGTGTCGGAATGGTAGCCGGAAAAGTGGTGGTTGAAGCAGAAATGATGGCCCAGATCGTAAAAGTTAAAGAAACCGAAACTACATGATACAACCCTTAGCATACATACATCCTCAGGCGAAAATAGCCGACAATGTGGTTATTGAACCTTTTGCTGTCATACATAAAGATGTTGAAATAGGTGAGGGTACCTGGATTGGCTCGAACGTAGTGATTATGGACGGAGCCCGGATAGGAAAGAACTGCAGGGTATTTCCCGGATCGGTGATTTCCGGTGTGCCGCAGGATCTTAAGTTCGCCGGAGAGGTGACCACCGCAGAAATTGGTGATAACACGACGATTCGGGAGTGTGTGACCATTAACAGGGGCACAAAGGATAAATGGAAAACCGTAATTGGAAGCAATTGCCTGATCCAGGCCTATTCTCATATTGCACACGATTGTGAGGTGGGTGACTATTGTATATTTTCGAACAGCACAACGCTTGCAGGGCACATTACCATTGGTAATTATGTTGTTCTGGCGGGTTTGGTGGCCATACACCAGTTTGTGAAAGTGGGTTCTCATGCCTTCGTTACAGGTGGCTCACTGGTTAGAAAAGACGTACCTCCCTATGTAAAAGCAGCCAGGGAGCCGTTGTCTTATGCCGGAATTAATTCTGTCGGATTAAGAAGAAGAGGCTTCTCCTCGGAAAAAATCAATGAAATACAGGAGATTTACAGGGTTTTGTTTGTGAAGCACAACAACGTGACCAAAGCGCTGGATATGATTGAAGCTGAATTTGCCCCGACGGAGATCCGTGATGAGATTGTCGATTTCATTAGAAATTCGAACAGAGGGGTGATGAAAGGCTTTGGCTCCGGAAGCTAAGGAACAGGCGATGACAATCAGCTTAGCGAACGTTGGCAGAAGGTTTAACCAGGAGTGGATTTTCAGAAACATAGACTATCAGTTTCATATTGATGAAAAGTACGCTGTCCTAGGTCCGAATGGGTCCGGGAAGTCCACTTTGCTGAGCATCCTGCTGGGTAACTTATCTCCTTCTGAGGGCGTACTGAGCTATCATTCGGGTGTGGAAATCCGGGTGGAAGACATTTATCAGTCCATCAGTTTTGCAGCACCCTATCTGGATTTAATCGAAGAGTTTACCCTTCAGGAAACCATCCGTTTCCATTTCAAGTTTAAGCGCTTCTCTGAGGGCATGGATGCTGGATCGGTGCTTGATCTTCTTGGCCTTGCGAAATCGCAGGATAAAGCCTTAAAATACTTCTCTTCGGGAATGAAGCAGCGGACCAAGCTTGCGCTGGCCTGCTGTGCCGATACCCCCATACTTTTGTTGGATGAGCCGACCTCTAACCTGGATAAACAGGGAATGGCCTGGTACCTGGAATTAATTGAACGCTTTACGGCAAATAAGCTGCTCATCATTGGGTCGAACCAGGAACCCGAGTACGCCTTCTGTAACCATTTTGTTCAATTGACGGATTATAAATAACTAATATTATATTTGAAAAAGACACTTATGGCGCGTATTTGAAGCTTAAAATACCTTTATAAAAATATTTTTAAATTACTATTGTAGGATTGATAAATAGTCTTTACCTTTGCGGCACGAAAAAAGGCCGAAAGTTTAGGCACAATTTCAGAAAGAATGGCAAAAGCATCGGAAGTAAAAAGTGGGAACATTCTTCGTTTTAACGGGGAACTGGTACAGGTAGAAGAGTTTCTACATCGTACACCAGGAAATTTACGGGCCTTTTATCAGGCCAGAATGCGGAATGTTAAAACCGGTAAGTTGGTGGAGTACAGGTTCCGTGTGGATGAAGAGGTGGAGATTTGCCGTGTGGAAACCAGCGATTACCAGTATTTGTATGAAGATGGGGAAGCGCTGGTAGTGATGGATAACAATACTTTTGAACAGTTTAACATTCCTAAGTTATTGTTCGGTAAAAGTCTCCGCTTTTTGAAAGAAGGAATGAATGTGATCATCGCATTTGAAAGTGACGAGCCGATCATGGCACAAACACCTTCACATGTTGAATTAGAAATAACCTACTCTGAGCCTGCAGTTAAAGGTGACACCTCTACAAATGCGCTTAAATATGCAACTGTAGAAACAGGAGTAGAAATAAAAGTCCCCATGTTCATCAATCAGGGCGATAAAGTTAAGATTGATACACGCACTGGTGACTATGTTGAAAGAGTAAAATAAGAATTTTCATAGTTTAGTTTTAGGTTTAGGTTGATTATGGCTTCGGAGTGGTTCCCGAAGCCATGTTTTTTTATGGGGATTTTCCTTGAAATTCAATAGGTACCTCGGAGGCTGGAACCTTTTGACCTGAAGAAGGTCAAAACTTCCTATGCCTCTTCGGCACAATATTGAATTTCTGAACCGTACTGAATTGGACGCATAAAAAATAATAGTTCGGGATAGGGTGTTATATTATAGTAAAGCGGATATAGCAAGGTGTATATTTATAATAGGGGCGTAATAGTTATATTTGTTTAATGACAAAGGCGGAGCTTAGAAAATTAGCTATAGTTCAGAGAAAGGGGCTTTCTGATGAGCAGATTGAGGCTTACAGCTTGCAAATGCTTGCGCAGTTTACTTCGTTTGACTTTTCGGCTATGAAGGCCATTCACTTATTTCTTCCGATTGCGGAAAAAAAAGAGCCGGATACGTTTTTGTTTGTGGACTGGCTGGCTTTGCATCATCCGGAAATAAAAATTATTGTGCCTAAAGCTGATTTTGATACTGCTTTAATGAGCAATTATGTGTACACAGGTAAAGAGGGGCTGATCAGGAACCTTTACAATATTTTAGAGCCGGAAAAGGGGGAACTGCACACAGGTGACGTAGATCTGGTGCTGGTTCCGATGCTGGCATTTGATCGGCAAGGCTATCGGGTAGGATATGGCAAGGGCTTTTATGATCGTTTTTTGCAGGGTATAAAGACACTCAAGGTAGGCTTGTCATTTTTTGATCCGGTTGAGCGGGTAACCGATGCTGACGCGTATGACATCCCTTTGGACCTTTGTATCACTCCTGGCAGGATTTATCGTTTTAAATAGCCGGATCGCTACAATAGCATTTTCTGGCAATCATTTTTGTGTCTTGATAAAATCGCTTATAAGGTAGGCAATAGTCTTTGCCGTGGTTTGGTCGTTCCGGCCGTCAATTAATGCAACAGCGCCCTCGCAAATGTGTAGATAGGCGAATTTCTTTGTCGATGTAAGTAGCAGTCTGCGGATATCGTTTAATGGAAAACCCGAAGGGCTCATCGCGCTGGACAATACATTTTCTATCGCGTCCAGGTCAAGCTCCAGTCCCGTAAGCGGTCCCATTTTTTTTACCAGGTTATTCCAGGCAGATTGAATCGGCTGATCACTTTTTAACAACTCATCGAAGAATACCGGATAGATGTGGTGATTCGTTGCTATAGTTTTCAGGATCTCATTATTGTTGTAATTCTCCTGTAGTCCGAATAGGCCATAACGGATTAAAAAGCCATCATTTATCGCATAACTGAATGCATTGCCACTGTGCCTGCCATTGGCCGGCCTTAAATCTGCATGCGCATCAATATTAACTGCGTCAATTGGGGCCCCCAGGGCCAGTGAGGCTCCTTTAATTATTGGATAAGCATTATTATGTCCGCCACCAACCACGATAGGGGTCTTTCCTGATGCAATTATCTTTTGAATAACCGGATATACGGTGTCATCTATTTCTGGTACTTTTTGCTGAAGGGCCGATAGATCGGTATTGGCAGGATCATTAAAATTGAAATGTCCGAGTACCAGTAATTCGTCCCCATTAAAGAAAGAAGTGCTTTGAATATTTAACAGGCTCCGGAGTGCGGGTTCCCAGGCGGTTGCGGCGCCCGCAATTCCCTGGTTTGCGCGTACGCCAATATCTTCGGGAATGCCCAGGAGTACAAACCGGGCGGTAGAGGTCTCTATTTCATTCAGAGCCGAAACGAATTGGGCTTTTTGGCCAATTTTAAGCTCTCCATCGCGTTTGTTGGTGTGTGAAGCGAGTTCTGCTGGTCCGTAAATCTTAAGTCCCTTCATTAGCTTATTTTGCCGTTTAAAATGATGGTTTCAATTTGAGACTGCCCGAAGCTGTAAGGCAGGAAGGCAAGGGAAGACATTGGCCTTGTAATAAACAGGTTGGCCTTTTTTCCCCTGCTGATGCTGCCCAGTTCCCCGCCGAGCTCCATGGCCGCCGCTCCATTCAGGGTCGCCGCATTTATGGCCTCCTCAGGACGCATCCTAAGCTTGATACAGGCCAGGGAAACCACCAGATTCATGTTCCCTGAAGGGGTAGAGCCGGGGTTATAATCGCTTGCCAGGGCCACAGGGATGTTTGCGTTCATGAGGCCCCTTGCGTCGGCAAAGGGAATATGGAGGTAAAATGAACAGGAAGGCAACAGCGTCGCAATGGTATCGCTCTTCTTCAGGCTTTCCATAACGGCCTCGTCTGTAACTTCCAGGTGGTCTACAGAAAGGGCATGGTGCTTTACGCCAATTTGTGCGGCACCTGATACGGAAAGCTGGTTGGCATGTATTTTAGGTTTTAAACCATACCTGGCTCCCGCTTGTAACAGCCGATCCGTATCGTCGACAGAGAAAAAGCCCTGTTCGCAAAAAACATCGATATAGTCAGCGAGACCTTCCCCCGCGATTTCAGGAAGCATTTCATCGATGATCAGTTTAATATAGCCCTCGTGGTTATTTTTATATTCGGTCGGGTAAGCGTGTGCGGCCAGGAACGAAGCCTTAACAGGTATTTGAAAGGTGTTTTTCAGTCTGCCGATAACCTTCAGCATTTTCAGCTCGCTGGCGGTATTCAAACCATAGCCGCTTTTTATCTCGACAGCTCCAGTTCCCTGTCTGATCATATCCGTCAAGCGCTGGGCTGCGGAATCGTACAGCTCGTTTTCTGAGGCCTGCTGTAATTTCCGGGCAGAATTCAGGATGCCACCTCCGGCAGCAGCGATATCTTCATAGCTTTTGCCCTGTATTTTCATCACAAATTCCTCCTCTCGCGCTGCAGCAAAGACAATATGCGTATGCGAATCGCACCAGGAAGGGAATACAAAGCCTCCCCTTGCATCTTGGGTAAGTACGGAGTTGGGCAATTGCTCTGGCAACTGATCCATCTTGCCAAAATCAGCAATTTTTCCGTCTTCACATAAAAGCCAGGCGTTTTCCTGCACAGGAAGTTCCTGCATCTGCTGTCCGCGCAATACTGCAGTTTTTGTTGGATGAAGCCCGGCCAGGGAGCCGATATTGGTGATGAGCAGTGCAGACATATCTAGGGGTTTAACTCCAGCAGAACCGGACAGTGGTCCGAATGAATGGCATCGGCGAGGATGGTTACTTTTTTCAACCGGTGCAGCATGGCTTGTGTAGCGAGGTGGTAATCGATGCGCCAGCCCAGGTTCTTCGCCCTGGAATTGGCCCTGAAACTCCACCAGGTATAATGATGAGGGTCTTTGTTAAAATAACGGAAGGTGTCGATAAAGCCATTGGTTAAGAAAAGCTCCATCCATTCCCTTTCCTCAGGCAGGAATCCGGAAGAATTGGCGTTCGATTTTGGGTTATGGATATCGATGGCCGTATGGCAGATGTTATAATCCCCGGAGATGATCAGATTAGGGATTTCCTTACGCAGGTCGCCGATATAAGTATCGAAAAAACGCATGAATTCGTACTTCTTGACCTGTCTTTCATCTCCACTGGAGCCAGAAGGCATATACAAGCTCATTAAAGAGAAGCCATCGAAATCGGCCCTTAAGATTCTTCCTTCCTTATCGATCCACTCTTCACCGCATCCATATTCAACATGGTTGGGCTTTATTCTGCTAAGGATCGCGACGCCGCTGTAACCTTTTTTTTCGGCCGGAAACCAGTAATGATGATAGCCTAACTGCTCAATCAGCACAATAATTTCCGGGATTTGGGAAGGGAGCGCTTTCACTTCCTGCAGGCAGATCATGTCGGCATCGGTAGCCTGCAGCCAACCAAAGAAATTTTTTGTAGAGGCAGAGCGGATGCCATTGATGTTATAGGAGATAATTTTCATGGAGTATGATTATTGATTACATATTATTGTTTTTATATGGTATCAATGAGCTCGCAAGCTCGGTTTGTTTTTTCAACGTAGTGTTTTAGCGGCTGTAGGTTGTTAGCCTGGCCTGTCTGGCAAATTCTTTTTCAAGTTTCTTCGCCTCGCGGCGCTTTAAAACGGTAATGGTCATTTTTATATCTGCCAGCGGCCGGTTATTGCCGTCAGTTTTAACATCCGCAATTTTATCTACCAACTCGATTCCCTTAACAATTTCCCCGTAAACGGTATAATTCCTGTCTAAATGCGGTGTGCCGCCCAGTGTTTTATAGATGTCTCTTTGCCATTGCGGAAGCTTGAATTTCAGCCGGTTTTTTTCGAGGGCATCCAGTTGTTCATCAGTGAATGTTTTGCCCTGTACCAGGTAAAATTGGCAGCCACTGGAGGCTTTTGCGGGGTTGTTGTCCCTCGCCGCAGCCAGTACACCTTTTTTATGAAAAAGACTGTCGCGGAACTCGGCAGGAACGGTGTAACCTACGGTCCCTTCTCCAAGTAATGCTCCTTTAACGGCATTTTTCGAGTCGGGATCACCACCCTGAATCATAAAGTCTTTAATCACCCTATGAAATAAGGTTCCATTATAGGTGCCTGTTTCAGCCAGTTTCAGGAAATTATCACGGTGCTGTGGGGTTTCGTTATATAGCTTGATAATGCAGTCGCCCATTTCCGTCTGGAGCTTAACATATTGATGTTTTGGCTTTGCGGAGAAGGCAGAAACAAAGCAGAGGCAAAAGAATGCGGTAAAAAAATTCTTCATCGTCAGTTGAATTACCCGGCTAAGTTAAGTTAATCTCCTTTATTCTTAAAGTGTAATCAAGGGCTGCTTTGGTATTTCTTATCATAGGTCAACATTTCAGTGTACTATTCGTTATAGATTTGTGGTTTATTAAGTTCTTAACTCAAAAATTATGAAAAGATTATTTTTATTTCTGATTGCGGTTTCCATCAGCGCTGCGTCGTTCGCACAAACAAAGTGGACTGTAGATCCAATGCATTCCTTTGTGAATTTTTCGGTAAAACACATGGGGATTTCATTTGTTGACGGCTCCTTTAAAAAGTTTGAGGGCTCAGTTGTTGCCGCAAAAGCAGACCTTACCGATGCAAAGATTGACTTTACGGTTGACGTGAACAGCGTCAGTACAGGCGTAGAGATGCGGGATAAACACCTCAAAACGGATGATTTTTTTAACGCGGAGCAATATCCTAAAATGACCTTTGAAAGTACTTCATTCAAAAAGATCAAAGGGAACACCTATGTGCTGACCGGAAAACTAACCATTCGCGACGTGACGAAAAACGCGGTATTCGCTGTGGTTTATGGTGGTACAGCTAAAGATCAGCAAGGAAATACCAAAGCAGGATTTACTGCAACGACAAGCATTAACCGTCTGGATTATAACATCAAATATGATCCGACAGGGGCAGGTGTAGGAAAAGATATTAAGGTTACTTTAAACCTGGAATTTATCCAGGCGAAGTAATTTGTCAACCAGGCAGTTTGAAAAGGTTTAAACTGCCTGGTTCATCGCTCCCGTGGTGAAAATTGGTCTTGATTCAACAATGTGCCGGTAAATGCCCTTACAGGGCAGGTTGATTTACAAAAGATAATTCTCCGTCTAAGATATTTAGTGCGTAACCCGGGGAGCATGAACTCCGAAAGCCCAGCCCTGGCTGGCTTCTTAACTATGACACCGGTACTCAACTATGACACGGGTACTCATTTCCCAAAATTAATTTCTAAACTCTTTTTATTGTATTGCTGTTTCTAAGCGTATATTTATGCTTCGCTGTGCGTTGAAATCGAATTGATTTTGCGTCAGGGCTGTCAGGAAGCATATGCCATTTAACCGGTATTGCTTTGACGATATAAATACCAATGTAATATAAGCTGTTCAAAATGAAAAAGGGATTTTTTGTTGCGCTCTTCATCTGGGTCTTCGCACAGATCGCCATTGCACAGACCATTAAAACCGGGGTGCTGGTGATTGGTAATGGGAGTAACGCTACAGGTGCCGGGTTTCAGTCGGCACTTTCTGGCGTCAAAACCACGATGTTGATCCAGGAGGCAGAGCTGTCTGTTGTCCCCCTGGATAAGAATATACATTCAGGACTGGAGTTTGGGCTTTTAAAGAAGTTGCGTCTGGCCAGGGGGATCAAAGACAGCACCGCTCAGGTGTTTGTAGACAAAAGCGGAGCAAATGCGGTGCTTAGAAGCTGGGGGGACAGCATTAAGAACCTCACAATGAACAGAAATATTAAAAGGACGAGGATCAAAAGATCGGGAAATAACTGGAATCTGTTGCTGGAAGACGGCCGGACGATAAAAGCAGAAGTACTTGTTGATGCTGATGGCAGTGGCAAGGTCGCTGAAGCCCTGGCCCTCTCAGCCCCGGCGAGCAAGCTTTGGCAGCCCCTGACCTATAAGGATAACCTTTACCGCTTAAGCGTCACTTCTGGCTATGCAATGAACAACAATACAGCGACTATCATTCCCCTGAATGATTTCCTGTTGCCAAAACAGGAAAATCTTGTAGTTTTAGGCCGGGAAAATGAAAGTATGGCGGCCGGACAGGCAGCAGGGGCGATAGCGGCTTATGCCGTTTTTTTCAAAACAAAGACCTCGCTTTCTGCCTTAAAGCCGATACAAAAGGAACTGATCAGCTTTAAGTTGTCGCCCATGCCTTTTTCAGACATTCCGAATCAGGACCCCAATTGGAAAGCGATCCAGTTGATCGGACTTTCGGGGTTTTTAAAAGCGGTTACCATAAACGGGGAAGCTAATTTTTCCCCGGAAAGAACGGTATCTACTGCTGAAGTAAAAGCGCCACTCAAGGAATTTTACTATAAGGCTCAGATTTGGTTTGATGACTATAAGGAAGCGGACATGACCATCGGATCGGTGCTGGATATGATCTGCAAGGTTGGAAACAAAGGGCAGGAAAGCACAAAGACTGCAGTGCAAAAGAATTGGAAAACTGTTTATCGGTTTAAAAATGAGTTTGATCCGGGCAGAGTGGTTACCCGGCGGGAGTTTTCTGTCCTGGTGGAAGAATATTTAAATCCATTTAGTGTGAATATAGATAAGAGCGGCAGGGTGATCCGATAGCAGACCCCGCTTAGAATACACATAGAGAAAAACTAATTTATATTTTGTCATTATAGGTATCTTCTATATCCCTATCAAGATTAAGTATCTCTGATATCGGTAATATGGTTGCTTTTGAGCAGCGATAGGCTTACCTTTGTGCTGTAAAAAAATAACAATAAACACAAAAAAATAATATGGCAATAGTAGGTAAAAAGTTCCCGAGTGTTAGCATCGATGCAATGTCCGAAATGGGCGATGATTTAAAGATCAATGTATTTGAAGAGGCAGTAAGTAAAGAGAAAAAGGTTTTATTATTCTGGTATCCAAAGGATTTTACTTTTGTTTGCCCGACAGAATTGCATGCTTTTCAGGCGGCTCTGCCTGAGTTTGAGAAAAGAAATACCATCGTGATTGGTGCGTCATGCGATACCAATGAAGTTCATTTTGCCTGGTTGAATACGCCGAAAGATAACGGCGGAATTGAAGGGGTGACTTATCCGATCCTGGCGGATACGCACAGGCAGCTGGCTAACCTTTTGGGCATCGTGGAACAGGAAGTGGAATATGATGAAGAAGGCAATGAAATATTTTCCGGATCAAATGTAACTTACAGGGCCACCTACCTGATTGATGAGACCGGTAAAGTTTTCCACGAGAGTGTGAATGATATGCCAGTTGGCAGAAATGTAAAAGAATATTTGCGCTTAATTGATGCTTATGCCCATGTACAAAGACATGGCGAAGTTTGCCCGGCAAACTGGGAAGAAGGCAAGGAAGCAATGAGCGCTAACAGGATTGGCGTTGCAGAGTACCTGAGCGCTAACTAATCAATTGAAATATATACTGATGAAAATATGTTTTTAGAATTAACTGAAGATAATCTTCAACAATATGTGGCTGAAAACAGCAAAGTTATGGTCCAGTATGCTGCATCCTGGTGTGGAAACTGCAGGATCATGAAGCCTAAGTTCAAGAAACTGGCTGCCGAGAACGAGGGTGTCGCTTTCTTAATCGTGGACGCGGAAAAACTTCCCGGTTCACGGAAACTTGCAAACGTTGATAATCTGCCAACTTTTGCAGCCTTTGAAGGCGGTGCTTTGGTTGATCAGGTGCAAACCAATAAAGCAGAAGTGTTGAATGAATTATTTGATAAAATAAAATAATGAAGATCCCGGTTATAAGACAGCTGTTCCAGAACAGTACACCTGAAAACCTTGAAGCAACTTTAACTGTTTTAGAGGCTTTTTGTGAATTCAGGGGCGTAAGTGAGGAAGAAATTGATGTGGCAGGAGAGCTGATCACCAATATCTGTGGCGCGCTTGAAGTGCATGAAAATGTAAAAGCAGGTGTGGTTGAAAAAGATGCATTAAATGCATTTGCCCAGAAAGTGATGGGGTCAATCGACAAACATTAATTTAAAGCGCTCAACTCCATAAAAAAGGCGACCCGTTCAAGGTCGCCTTTTTTATGGAGTTGGGTTATTTATGCAAGGTTACGGCCCGCATTTACGATGCCATAAACCGTTCTTATAGCCAGTTTTTCATAAGATTGTTGCTCTTCTGCTGTAATATTGGTTTGCAGCTGCTCCAGGGCATAGTGCTGAATGAGTACCAGAGGCAATACAATTTTCTCCCTGACTGCAATAGAGCTCTTCTCGACCGGGTAATTCTCCATAAGGGTGGTGTGGCCCGAGAGCTTCAAAAGCATGCTTTTAGAAAGCTCAAATTCATCATGCAGCATTTTCCAGAATGCGCCATATTCTTTATCCTTTGCAAAATGTGCGGTGATTGAAAAATCAGATTTACTCATGGACATCATACAGTTGTCTATGATGGTTTTAAAGTATCCGGATTCCTGGTAGGTCTTCACGACCTTATCCCAGTTCCCCTGATCATCCTGGTTCTTCAAGGCGGTACCCATGCCATAGAAACCAGGAATGTTCTGTTTCAGCTGGCTCCATGCAGTCACGAAACTAATGGCCCTGAGGTCTTCCAGCTTCAAGGCTCCGCCTGAATTCCTTTTCACAGGTCTGCTGCTGATGGTGATCTTAGACAATAAGGTGAGTGGTGAGAATTTCTCCAGGTAGCGCAAAAATAAGGGATGCTGACGCAGGGAAACAAATGCGTCATAGCTTTCCCTGGCCATCATATCCAGCAGGTTTTTGTGAAGGGGATCCAAAAGGATATTATGTGTTTCTTTAATCCCGGCTGATATACCAGCGTTGATCAGCTGTTCAATGTTAAATTCAGCACTATCAATAGAGCCGTACTGAGAGCTGATGGTTTGTCCCTGTATGGTTAACTGAATGTTTTTGTTGGCAATTTCCTTGCCCATAGAAGAATAGAAGCGGTGTGTTTTGCCTCCTCCGCGTGAAGGTGGGCCGCCGCGGCCGTCAAAGAAGGCCAGCTGGATATTGTGCTGATCCGCGGTTTCCGTCAGGGAAACCTTAGCATTAAAAATCGACCAGTTGGCCATTAAATATCCGCCATCTTTGGTGCTGTCGG
>CBFGNP010000034.1:0-12972 GCA_965650095.1 uncultured Pedobacter sp.
TTCATGTAACATCATCAACATTGGCCTGGCTGCCTTACGTTTGGGACGTAACCTGAAGTTCGATCCGGTAAAACAGGAGTTTATAGATGATGAAGGAGCAAACAGATTGATTAATCCCGTCATGCGTGCACCTTTTATCATCTGATGAGGTGGCGATTTTCTTAAAATAATTTATAGAACATTTATTTATACGATAATGATAAAAAAGATACTCTTTATCCAGCTTGCTGTTCTGCTTTTACAGGGCAATATTTTTGCGCAGGATAAAACCGACCAGCGTACCACTACCACGCGTATAGCAGATTTACTCGCTCAGTTGCCAGCAAGGGACGCAAAACAACTAAGCGGGAATATGCAGGAAATTGCCTCGATGGGAGCCGACGGCTATCTTAGCCTGATCAGCGGTTTAGCAGCTCCCGGAAAAGGCAATAATGCTTTACTGGAATATGCGATAGGTGGCTTTTCCGCGTATGTAAGTCAACCGGGACAGGAAAGCCTAAGAAAAATGAGTGTAAACGCTTATTGCAAAGCCTTAAGTAAACTTTCAGATCCACAAAGTAAATCATATATCATCAGCCAGTTGGAGTTGGTAGGTAAAGATGATGCAATTGCTTGTCTCCAATCTTATTTAACTGATGCGCAGCTTTCAGATCCGGCAGCAAGAGCGCTGGTAAAAATCAACTCTCCGGCTGCTAAAGCGGCGTTACTTGCAGCAGTTGACCAAGCGACTGGTTCGGCGAAACTTTCTGTTGTGGAAGCACTGGGAGCCAGCAGGAACAGAGCGGCGGCAAGTGTTATTGCCGGCTTAACCACAGCCGATCATGATCTGGCAAAAGTGGCCTTATTTGCACTGGCAAATATTGCTGACCCTTCTTCTGAAGGTGTTTTGGCTGCGGCTGCTGAGAAGGCTGGTTTTAAATATGAAAATACGGATGCAGTTGCAGCCTACTTACGCTATGCGGAACGGCTGATGAAAAACGGAGAAAAGGTGGCGGCCAATAACATCGCGAAGAAAATTCTTGCTAAAGTAACAGCGGATGACCAGGTGCATATCCGGACGGCCGCACTGAAACTGGTTTCCGAATTTAGCGGCACACAGCGAGATGAATACTTGCTGGCAGCAATGGAGGACAGGCAGTTTGAATATCGCGCTGCAGCCTTAAAGCTTGCTTTGCCGAACATCACACCCGAAAATGCCGGTGCCTGGACAAAAAAAATCAAGAAAGCTGATCCGCAGACACAGGTGGCTATACTCCATATGCTTGGGGAGCGTAAAATAAAATCTGTCCTTCCTGCTGTTTCCCGCTTATTCAAAAGTAAAGATGTTGCTGTAAAGTCGGCCGCCATAGCCGCTGCCGGTAAAATTGGTGAAGCGGAAAATCTGATTACGCTGCTTAAAGTAATGAACAAGGGTGAAGCGGCTGATATTGCCGCTGTTTCCGATGCCATCCTACAAATGAAAGGGGAGACGGTTACCGCTCAGGTTGCGGCTTTTATTCCTAAAGCAAAACCTGAAGTTCAGGTTGCTTTGATCAATATCCTGGCGTCAAGTGCCGCCAATGGACAGATAAATACCATATACAGCCAGCTTAAAAATAAAAACCCGGAGGTGAAACAAGCTGCGTTTACTGCACTGAAGCAAACCGTTACCAGCGAAAATCTTCCCCAGTTATTTACCCTGTTAAATGAAACTTCTGATCAGACTGAACTGGTGAAAGTTCAGGATGCGATTATTGCAGCAATGAAAGGTACAGCTAATGCTGATCAGCAGGTAGATATGGTATTGCAGCAAATGTCTGCGGCTCCTGAAAACAAAAAGCCATTATTTTATAAAATGTTGGCAAGTTTAGGCGGAGAGAAATCATTAAGTGCTGTTTCTAATGCGTTTAATTCCGGCGATGAGGCTACAAAAAATGCCGCAATTGCTGCGCTTTCCGCCTGGACAGACGCAGGTGCGAAAGATGAACTAATAAAAATTGCGCGTCAGCCTGCCAATGCTGCTTATGTAAACCAGGCTGTAAATGGCTATCTCCGTTTGGTGAAAAGTACGGTTTATCATCCGGAGCAAAGGGTGTTATTGTTACGCGAGGCCATGGCAGTAGCAAAAACACCCGCCCAGCAACAGCAGATCTTAAAAGATCTGGAGCAGGGCAAATGCCTGAATGCTTTGTTGTTTGCCGGCCGGTACCTTGACAATCCGGCAACACAGCAAGCCGCTGCTATGGCCGTCATGAATATCGCATTGGCCGATAAATCTTATTCCGGTACTTTGGTTAAGGACCTGTTGAATAAAACGATCAGCACCATTAAAGGCGCCGACAGTGAGTACCAGATAGAGGCGATGCGTAAGTACCTCGCCGAGATGCCACAGGGTGAAGGCTTTGTATCTATGTTTAACGGCCTAGACCTTGGCGGCTGGAAAGGCTTGGTTGGCGATCCGCTTAAAAGAGCTAAAATGGATGCCAAAGCCTTGGCTGTAGCACAGGAAAAAGCGGATACCGAAGCACGTGAAAGCTGGAAGCCGGTTAATGGTGAGCTTCATTTCATGAGCCACGGCAATAACCTGGCTACCATAAAAAAATATGGTGATTTTGAAATGCTGGTAGACTGGAAGATCATCGATGATAAAAAGGGCCTGGGTGATGCCGGTATTTATCTTCGTGGTACTCCACAGGTACAGATCTGGGACAATGCCCGTGTAAAAGCAGGTGCGCAGGTGGGCTCCGGTGGCTTGTATAACAATAAAGTGAATGAAAGCAAGCCGCTTAAAGTTGCCGATAATAAACTGGACGAGTGGAATACCTTCCGTATTTTGATGAAAGGCGACCGCGTTACGGTTTATTTGAATGGTGAACTGGTAACTGATAATGTGATCCTTGAGAATTATTGGGACAGGAACCTGCCGATTTTTGCAGAGGAACAGATTGAATTGCAGGCACATGGATCGCCGGTGGCTTACCGTGATCTTTATATCAGGGAAATTCCGCGTGTAAAACCATTTGAGCTCAGTGCGCAGGAAAAGAAAGCCGGATTTAAGGTGCTGTTTGATGGTACCAATATGCACAACTGGACAGGAAATACGACCGACTATATTATTGAAGACGGAACGATCTCTATCCATCCCAAGCCAGGAAAGGGATCGGGCGGGAACCTGTTTACAAAAGAAGAATTTGGCGATTTTATCTTCCGTTTCGAGTTCAAGCTGACACCAGGTGCTAATAATGGATTGGGTATCCGGGCGCCTTTGATAGGCAATGCCGCCTATGAGGGTATGGAATTACAGATCCTCGATAATGAGGCGCCGATCTATAAAAACCTGCATATCTATCAGTATCATGGCTCTGTTTATGGTACCATTCCTGCGAAAAGGGGCTTCCTAAAGCCGGTTGGCGAATGGAACTATGAGGAAGTGATCGTAAAAGGCCCTAAAGTTAAGGTCATATTAAACGGTACGGTGATCCTCGATGGGGACATAACAGATGCCAGGAAAAATGGTGCTGCTGATGGAAAACCACATCCGGGATTACAGCGTGAAAGTGGTCACATCGGTTTTCTTGGCCATGGTTCGCCGGTACAATTTAAAAATATCAGGATTAAAGACCTGAGCAAAAAGAAGTAGCAGGCAATTTTAATCATATTGTAATTATTATAAGGGAATAAGTTATGGCTGAAGAAAATAGAGATTCAACAGGTAATTCAAGAAGAAACTTTATTAAGACCACGGCGCTGGCTGCGGCGGGATTTATGATTGTGCCCCGGCATGTATTGGGTGGAAGAGGATTTTTAGCACCAAGTGACAGATTGATGGTTGCCGGTATTGGCGTTGGTGGGAAAGGGCAAAGTAACCTGGCGAAAATATATGCAGGTGGTAAATCTGAGATCGCATTTTTATGTGATGTAGACGACAGGAGGGCTGCCAATTCGGTAAAAAGCTTTCCGAAGGCAAAGTATTACCGCGATTATCGGGAGATGCTGGATAAGGACAGTAAAAGCATAGATGCAGTGGTCGTATCGACTCCTGATCACAATCATGCTATGATCGCCATGGCGGCCATGCAGCTGGGTAAACATGTATATGTGGAAAAACCACTGACCCATGATATTTATGAAGCCCGGAAACTGAGAGAAGCAGCTGACCGTTATAAGGTCGTGACGCAAATGGGAAACCAGGGGGCTTCGGGTGAGGGCGTAAGGCAGTTGCAGGAATGGCTTGATGCCGGGCTGATTGGCAAGGTGCATACCGTTTATTGCTGGACAAACCGGCCAACATGGCCTCAGGGGCAACTTTGGCCTTCTACATCTGCAGACATCCCTAAAGAATTAGACTGGAACCTCTGGCTGGGTAGTGCTCCAGAGAAATCTTACGTAGAAAAGCTTGTTCCATTTAACTGGCGTGGCTGGTGGGACTATGGAACAGGAGCCATTGACGATATGGGGGCGCACCTGGTAGAGCCCTCTGTTAAGATCCTTGGACTCGGTACACCAATTGATGTACAATGTAGCGTAGGTACCCTGTACCTGGATGAATTCAAAAGAGGGAATTATCCCGATAGCTGCCCTCCATCCAGTCATGTGATCATGAATTTTGAGAAAACCAAAAAGACCAAGGGTAACCTTAAAATGCACTGGATGGACGGAGGCATTAAGCCGGAACGGCCGGAAGAGCTTGCCCCGAATGAATCTTTTGGTGATAACGGAGTTCTTTTTGAAGGCACAAGAGGAAAGATGATGTGCGGCGTATATGGCGCCAATCCGAAATTGCTGCCTTTATCCCGCAACAATGAGGTACATACCAGAAAGAAACTGGAACGGGTACCCGGTGATGTGGACGGGCATTATACCCAATGGGCAGAGGCGGCAATTGCCGGCTATGGAAAGATACAGTTGAGCTCCCCGTTTGATATTGCAGGCCCGCTTACGGAAACGCTTTTGATTGCTAACCTGGCCATCAGGGGAACTGATGTACAGAAGCCAAATGCAGCGGGTAAGATTACTTACCCGGGCAGGGACATTAAACTGCTTTGGGACAAGGACCAAATGCGTGTCACCAACTTTGATGAGGTAAACCAATACGTGAAACGGGAATATCGTCAGGGCTGGACTTTAGGCGGCTGATCGTCATGTGTATAAATTAAAATCCCCGGTCATGTCAACCGGGGATTTTAATTTATACACTTAACCTATTCTTAATGCCAGTGGGTAGTTAATTTGATATACCTAAGGTAAGTTTGCGGCATAAAACCGCTGATGTTTAAAATTATTTTTCTTAATACGGATAATATCTTTTAATTTTCAAAGATTTAACCAAATATATTAGCGGCCGGTTTACATAGACTAAACGATTGATGTTTAAAGAAACAGATAGAAATTTATGGACTTCATTCCTGGATGGCGATGCTGAAGCCTTGAATCTGCTGTATAAACAATATGTTGATGTTTTGTACGCCTTTGGATTAAGATTTACTGATGATGCAGAGCTCGTAAAGGATGGCATCCAGGATCTTTTTGTTGATCTGTTCAAATATCGTAAAACACTGGCCCCGGAAGTAAATGTAAAGTCCTACCTTTTTACCTCATTGAAGCGGAAGATCTGCCTGGTGCTTAAAAAAAAGGCGGCGGAAGTAAATCATAGTTTCGAAATCCCCTTTTTGCTTGCAGGAAACATTGAAGACCAGATTATTAAGGATGAGCTTCAGTCTGAACTTTTGCGGAAGCTGAATAAACAGCTTGAATTGCTGCCAAGCAGGCAAAAGGAAGCACTGTACCTGAGGTTTAATTCGGAGCTGGACTATGAAGAAATCGCTGCCATCATGGACATCTCAGTGGAGACCTGCCGCACCTTGGTGTACCGCGCTGTAAAGCAATTGAGGGAGCGGATGGTGGTCAACCATGTCTATGGAATACTGGCTTAGGCGCAGCTCAAAACAATTTAATAATTATTTCCCGGAAAGCCGTCTATAAAAGTGGTGCTCTTCGCTCTGTTAAATACTATTACAAGTAGAAATGGATTCGAAGAAAAAATATCATAAATATAAGGCGGAAGATTTTTTGTCCGGCCGCATTCCGGAAGGAGAAGGGCACCTGATGTCTGACAGCGAACAGGACCTTGCCGCCGACATCAAGCATATGCTGACTTCCGTTGGACAGGAAAAATTATCTTCATTGGAAGCTGCCGGGTTATGGGACAGTATTCAGCAGGCAAGCGTTGCTCAGCCTAAGATGTTTAACTGGAAACTGTATTTGCAGATTGCCGCAATTTTGTTCATGCTATTGGGTGTTGGGATATGGCAATATCAGAAAAATACGACGACCAGCAGATTACTGGAGTTTGCCGGACAAAATGTAACGAAGAAAAGTACTGGTAAGCTGCTGTATCATCCCAATGGTATGGTCGCAAATGAGGAAGATAACATCATCAGCACAAATGATTACAATACCCTGGTGGTGGGCGAGGGGCAGCGATCGGTCATTAAGCTTCCGGATGGTACTAAGGTATGGTTAAACTCCGGATCGAGGTTAATTTATCCGGTTAGCTTTTCTGGTGATACAAGAGAGGTATACCTGGAAGGAGAGGGGTACTTTGATGTGACGCATGATCAGCACCACCCTTTTTATGTCCATGCGAACAAAATGGATATTAAAGTGCTTGGCACAGAGTTCTATGTGAGTTCCAATCTGAAGAGCGACCAGAATTATGCGGTTCTTGTCCAGGGCAGTATTGCCTTCTCAACCGGCAACTGGTTAAATAAAATAGAGAAAAAACTGGTGCCGGGCCAACGGATTAACTACGACCTAAAGGAAAACAAGTTACTGATCTCTGAAACTAAAACGGCTGAATTCCAGTCCTGGAAAGAGGGCTACGTGGACATCAGCAGTGAATCTTTAGACGTAATCGTACAGCGAGTTGCCAGATACTATCATGTCGATATCAGCACACAGGGATTGGACTTATCTAATGAGAAGTTTTCGGGAAGACTCGACTTTCAGCGCAGTGCGGATGATGTATTAAATGTTTTATGTGAAGGTACTGCTTATGTTTATAACGGTGCAGAAAGGAGGCTGGAACTGAGGAAACGCTAACCACTGATTTTAAAAAAGGAGATGCGCCAACATCTCCTCCAAACAATAACCAATTCAAGCTATTATTTAACTCATAAACAAAAATATGAAAAAACTTCATGTATGTGAACCTCATGCATCCTATTTAAGGCTCAAAACAAAAATAATAAGAACTATGAAAGTAACTATGGTTTTATTATGGATGGGAATGATGACCACTTATGCCAATACCAATGCTCAGCTACGGATCAACATAGACCTGGTTAGGGGTAATTTACCCGAGCTGTTTAAACAAATTCAAAAGCAAAGTGATTATCTGATCATTTATAAAGACGACTTCATTAAATTGAATCAATACGAAGAGCTGAACCTGAAACTGAACAATAAGACGGTTAAAGAAGTTTTGGACAAAGCTTTAAAGGATAGCGGGCTGACCTATACCATTTCGGGCAGACAGATTGTTATCGTATCTAGAAAATGGGCAAGGGAAGCTGCACAGGATAGTTTAATAACTATCCGGGGGCGTGTATATGATATGCATGAACCACCCAGTGTGCTGCCCGGGGTTAGTGTCATGATAAAAGGATCTACTACAGGGACTTCGACGGATGCCGACGGTTACTTTACCATTAAAGCCAGGAAGAATGATGTATTGGTATTTTCGATGATCAGTTTTTTGAGCTTTGAGTATACCGTTTCAAAGGCTGATAAGTCGCTTAACATTTCATTAAAGGAAAACGTATCTGCCCTGAACGAGATTGTTGTCGTTGGTTTGAACGAACAGCAAAAAAAGCACATTGCCAGTTCGATAGCGTCATTAAACATTAAGTCGAATATTGAAGGCAAACCCATTACTACGCTTTCTCAATCTTTGCAGGGAGGAGTAACAGGAATAAATGTTTCCCAGGCTTCCGGCCTACCTGGGGGTGATGCTGCCACCATTAAAATTCGTGGTATTAGTACACTTGGGAATTCTAATCCACTGGTATTGGTTGATGGTATACCCATGGATATGAACCATATTGATCCGGTAACTGTTGAAAGCGTAACGGTATTAAAAGATGCGGCTGCCGCTTCCAGTTACGGTTCGCGAGGAGCAAATGGGGTTATTGTAGTTACTACCAAAAGAGGTGTTGCAGGCGAAGTAGCCGTAGTATACGATGGCTATTACGGCGTTCAACATGCTACTTCATTGCCTCAAACAGTGGATGCTCCTACCTATATGAGGATGCTTAATGAAGCCAGCTTTAATATTAATCCTACAAGTTCACTGCCGTTTACTCAGGAACAGATTGATAATACTGCAAATGGAATGGATCCGGTTGCTAACCCTGGAAAGGCATTTGCAAATACAAACTGGTTAGATTTATTGATTGATGATGCTGCGCCGATTTCCAGTAACTCTCTTTCAGTAAGTGGTGGAAATAGTGTTGCCCGGTTTGCAGTAACCGGTAATTATACCTATCAGAAAGGGATCATTCCGCTGAGTGATATGAAGCGTTTCAATATAAGAGCGAACACTACTATTTCTTTAAGTGATAAGTTTCAGGTAAATCTTGATATGCTTGCAATTAGAAGAAATATGAAGCAACCCAACAGACCAACTGCAACCGGAGTTACTGGTAACAGATTGATTGACGATATGTACCGTGTTCCTCCGACTGTTATTCCAAGATATCCGGACAGAGATGGGCATGCTTTTTATGGACAATATGTTGATATCGTAAATCCACTTGCGTATACAGAAGTTGGTGGTCAAAAGAATGCTGAGTATGGCCAGGCAAGTATTAATCTCCAACCCAAATGGGAGGTGTTTAATAATTTCAATCTAAAAGGATTGTTCAGTTTTCGATTGAATAGTGATGTCTTACGAGACACCAGAGATAATTTTAACCATTTTGAATATGAAACCGGAAACCTGTTAAGGACTTGGGCCTTGCAGAGAGCTGTTACTTTACATAGAGGAAGTTATTATTATGTGGGCTTAACTGCTGATTATACTTTAAACATTAATGATCATCGATTATTTGCCTTAGCTGGTGTTTCACAGGAAGATGAAAATACTGTTTTGTGGGATGAGTTTTCAATGGTATCGGCCTATACCAAGTTAAACTATTCCTATAAGGATAAGTACTTGCTTGAAGGTACCATACGTACGGATGGTTCTTCCCGTTTCGGACCGGGCAAATAATTCGGTGTATTTCCATCTGCTGCTGTAGGATGGAATCTACATAATGAAAACTTCCTTAAGAACTCAAAGATCGTTAATAACTTAAAGTTAAGAGGTTCTTATGGAAAGCTTGGAAACGATGAAAGTATAGGACTTTATAGATATCAAACCTTAATTAATAATTCTAATGGGGTTGAAAACATCTATGGAAATCCTGATATTACCTGGGAAACTGTGAATATGTTAGACCTTGGTGTTGATCTGGGGTTATTTAATAATAATAAAATTGAGTTGACATTCGATTATTACAATAAGGTAACTAAGGATGTTGTACTTGAACCCGGACTGCCTTTAATTGGTGGTTTTGAGTCAAAAGTCCCTGTAAATGCAGGTGAAGTTTTAAATCGGGGGTGGGAAGTTTCTGTGAATTATAATGAGCAATTAGGTAAGGATTTAAATGTATCATTCAGACCAGGTGTAACTTATAATAAAAATAAAGTGCTTAAACTTGTGGATGGCCCTTATGCTACACCAACTGTTATTAATCAGGAAGGATTTAGTTTAAACAGCATTTATGGATACCAAACTGCTGGGTTATTACAAATGAGTGATTTTGACAATACTGGAAATCCTTTAGTACCTGTGCTCCCTCTTTCAAAGCCAGGCGATATTAAGTATCTTGATTTGAACGGTGATCAGGTGATAGGCCAGGAAGATCAGGGTGTGATTGGTAATCCAGTTCCTAAGTTTAATTATTTTGCAAACTTAAGAATAGCTTACAAGAATTTCGATTTTGAAACTTTATTTCAAGGTGTCGGAAGTAGTGATGCTGTACTTTATGGAAAGTTTGCACAGCCGTTAGATTTAAGTGCAGACGGCGGAGTTCCGACCACCTATTATGCTGATAATTATTGGACTCCAGAGCGGACTAATGCACGTTTCCCACGTTTGTCTACCAGTCCTGCTATTAATAAAGAGTCTTCCAATTTTTGGTTCCAGAATGGAGCTTATTTAAGAGTGAAATATGCTCAATTAGGTTATACTTTTCAAAAATCGGCCGCGAGAAAACTTGGACTCAGTTCTGTTAGGGCATATATTAATGCTCAAAATCCTTTTACGTTTACATCAGTTAAAATAACTGATCCGGAGAGTAGAGGTTACGAATGGACTTATGGTCTGGTAGAATTATACACGGTAGGGTTTAGTGTTAAATTTTAATTAACATAAAATGAAAAAAAAATATTATATATTTTGTACTGCAGCAGCAATATTGTTTTCTGGCTGTGAAAAAAATTTAACACATGATCATCCAACCTCTGTTTATGATGAAATATGGTGGAACACACGTGCTAATGTTAGTGCAGCTCTTGATGCTGTCTACGCAGGTGTCCCTGATGGGCCATCTGGCCGGCAGATTATGTATTTAGATGCTTTAAGTGATAATGCTGTGGCAAGACAAGGTAGCAGCAGAGGCGATTATGAGTCTTATGCAAAAGGGATACAAGGTTCTAATTGGGATGTTAGTACCGATCTTTGGACAGATTATTATCGTGATATCAGAAGGGCAAACCGGTTTCTGGAAAATATCGATAGGGCATATTTTTCTGACTCAGAATTGAAGTTTAAAATGCAATACATTGCTCAAGCCAGGGCGTTAAGAGCGTATTATCATATGGAATTATATATGCTCTTTGGGCCCATTACCATCATGACACAGTCTGTGACTCCGGCAAATAGCGCTTTCCCACGGAATTCGGACGCAGAGGTATATAACTTTATTATCTCAGAACTTACCGCATGTGCAAATTCCGGTGAAGATGTATTGCCTGATAAATATACTTCTTCTGCAGACTTTGATAGAATTTCTGCAGCCACCTGTTGGGGATTAATCTCAAGAGTGGCATTATATCGTAAAGATTATCCGCTAGCAAAAACGGCAGCTAAAAAAATAATTGATATGGGGATTTATAGCCTGCGTAAAAGTACAAATTCGAAAAATAGTTATGCTGATTTGTTTCTTTATGCAGGTGAAGTAAATAATGAGCGTATATTTTTTAAAGAGATAACTTCAGGGGGAGGGCAGTGGACAGCCTTGGCTCCTCTGGGAACAGGTGGTAAAACGATACTATCTCCGACAGCATCTATCGTAAATGCTTACGAAACAAAGCAAGGCAAAACGCTTGAAGAGTTGGGACCGGATTCAGTTGCTATTTATGCGAAGGAGCCAAACTATCGTAATAATAGAGACCCAAGGATGATTGCCTCAATTATTTTGCCAGGTACTAATTATACAGGGGTAGTTCTTAATCCATTTTCGAACTCTTCTATTGACAAAATTGGGGCGCAAAATAGTACCGCCACAGGTTTCTGGATCAATAAATACCTGGATACAAGGGATAAAACGGGGACAAGAAGTTTAGATTTTATGATTATGCGCTATGCTGAAATTCTGTTAACTTATGTTGAAGCTTTGATCGAACTTGACGATATCACAAACCCTGATATTGTTAAGTACCTGAATGAAGTTAGAAACCGGGCAAATATGCCTAATGTAAATACAGCAGTTTACAAAACAAAGCTTGAATTACAGGAATTAGTGAGACGTGAGCGCAGGGTTGAATTAGCTTTCGAAGGCGTCCGCTATTACGACATCAGACGATGGGGTATTTTTGAAGAAGTAATGAACGGACAGGTATTGGGTGCTGTAGATCCGGCGATAAACCAGCCGGTAAATGTCGAGCTACGCTCGGCAAAGGCTAACAGAGACATGCTGTGGCCTATTCCTCAGAAAGAATTGCTTGCAAATCCGAAGATGATACAAAATCCTAACTATAATTAAGACAAACGAGTTCGAAGGTCGGTTGGGGCGATCGAAAAGATGACGCTGATGAGGGCTTCGCTTTCTCCGGTGTACATTTTTATCAAGGGAACACAGCCAGAGCGCTTGTGTTCCCTTAGTTATTTATGGGGTAAAGGATCTCTCTTTTTGTCTCATCAATGACCGGCAGTGATTTAATTTCACCAATATTGGGGATTAATCCGAGCTTTTGAACCAGAAAATCATTGTAAGATGACATGTGTGCAACAACTACCTTGATCAGGAAGTCGTAATGACCGGTGATATGAAAGCATTCCAGCACTTCATCAAAAAGCGTAATGTTTTTTTTGAAAACATTCAAGGCGCCGGCGGCATGGCTGTTAACCCTTACTAGCGCACAGGTAATAAACAGGTTGCTGACTTTTTTGTAATCGACAACAGCGGTATAATTTTTTATGATGCCCTGTTCTTCCAGGCGCCTTATCCGTTCCGTAATCGCTGATGCAGATCTGTTCAATTTCTTTCCTATTTCCTTATGACTCAGCTTTGCATCCTGCGTTAAAAGCTTTAGCGTTTCCCTATCAATCTGATCTAAATTAAATTCCATTTTGTACTTTAAATTGGGTCTTAGTGTAATTTTTTGACAAAAATTCTGTCCTTTTAAGATTCGAATATACTATTATAAACTATTAATCAATAGTATAGGCGTTTGTTTAAGATGTACTTAGTGTATTATTTCTGTTTTTGTATCCTGTTTTCTTAAGGTATTGGAATTATATTTTATTTACGGCCAATAATTATTTCTCAAACCTAATATTATATGGTTATCGACCTGAAAAACGGATATAAACGCAGGATTTCAGGAAACTGAAGTTTATACCGTTATGGCTTCCGAAGTTTGTGGTAATGACAGTTAAATGTTATA
>CBFGNP010000035.1:0-12934 GCA_965650095.1 uncultured Pedobacter sp.
ATTGAGCTCTGCATTCTTCTTCGCGAGTTCATCTGCCTTAAGACTTTCTGCATTGGCAAAATCCTGTAAACGGTCTCTTTGTGTTTTTAATGCCAGGTTTTCCTGCTCAAGGTAATATACTTGCTGATTATGCACTTTAACAAATTCCCTTAGTTCACGAACCTCTTTTTGGGCAGCGATTAGATTTTCCTGGGTTAAGGTGCCTTTTTCCAATGCCAGCTTCAATTCTGCGATCTTTACCCGTGCTGATTTTTGCTCTTCCTGAAGCTTTCCGGTCAACACCAGATTCAGGTTGTTCGCTTTGTCCAGTTCTACCTCAATTTTTTCTACCTCCAGTTTTAACCTGTCTTTTTCTGTATTTATGGAAGCAAAACGTTCATTTTGCTGTTCGTCTTTAATGTATAAATATGCATTTGTGCCTAACAAAGCCGCTATCACCACGATCAAAAAATAGATTTTGTTGCGGTCACCCTTATTTACAATATCAGTTTGGTTTGACATTTCTTAATTCTAATAACAATAAAAGGAAGAGCGGAAGATGCATAGTTCGGTAAAAAAACGCTCAAATTGTATGAGACCTAAAAAAAAATCGTTTACTTGCTTAGGACAGCCAACACACTGCCGTATATTAAAAACAACAAATGAAACCATTTTATATCACCCTAATTATAAAAGATGTTTAAATTAATAATCTATGCACTATTATCAACAATAATAATTCCCACTTCCTTGATCGCACAGACCTCTGCAAAAATTGCTCCAAAAAGGGAATTCAGGGGAGTTTGGGTCGCAACAGTCGCCAATATTGACTGGCCCTCCAGGCCCGGGCTAAGTGTTGATCAGCAGAAACGAGAACTGATTGGCTTATTAGAGCAGCATAAAGCTAATGGGATGAATGCGATCATGTTGCAGGTCAGACCAGCGGCGGATGCATTTTATACGAAATCCAGAGAGCCCTGGAGCCAATGGCTGACGGGTACACAAGGCTTGTCTCCGGGACCGGGATACGATCCTCTGGCTTTTGCCATTAAAGAAGCCCATTTCAGAGGAATGGAGCTGCATGCATGGTTTAATCCGTATAGGGCAACCATGAGTGCCAATGCTGTAGTGAGTCCGGAACACATGACCCGCAAAAGGCCAGATCTGTTCTTCGTTTACGGGGGTAAAAAACAGTTTGATCCGGGAATACCCGAAGTAAGGGCATATATAGTACAGGTGATCCTGGACGTAGTCAAAGGATATGATATTGATGGAATTCACTTTGATGATTATTTTTATCCCTACAAGATCGAGGGGCAAAGGATCAATGATGCGGCAACTTTTAATAAATATGCGAATGGCTTTACAGATATCGGCGATTGGCGTAGGAACAATGTTAATCTGCTGATCAAAGAGCTGGACGACAGCATTCACCACTACAAAAAATATGTGAAGTTCGGGATAAGTCCGTTTGGTATCTGGAAAAATCTTGCTGAAGATAGCCTGGGATCTGCTACGAATGGCTTATCTAACTACGCTGAACTGTATGCGGATTCCCGTAAATGGGTTAAGGAAGGTTGGGTAGATTATATCAATCCGCAGATATATTTTAGTTTTACCCGCAGGGCGGCTCCCTTTGGCACGCTGGTCGACTGGTGGAGCAACAATGCTTTCGGCAGACATGTATACGTCGGGCAGGCTGCTTACCTGATCCATAACGGTAGTTCAAGAAAGGAAGCCGCATGGGCGTTCCCTGGTCAGATACCGAATCAGATCCGGTACCTCCGCGACAACAACCGCATTCAGGGAAGTGTATTTTTTAGCTCCAAGTCTTTTTCTACTGTGGCCAGGGCCCTTGGAGATTCTCTAAAGAGTAATTTATACAAGTATCCTGCCTTGCCACCCCAAATGCCATGGCTGGACGACGTGATGCCTAATCAGCCTGTCAATCTTCTTGCCGAAGCCCAAGTCGATGGCGTGCACCTTAGCTGGGAGAAACCATCAAAGGCAGCCGATGGGGAAACGGCCTCCGGCTATGTCATTTACCGTTTCAGCGAAGGGGAGAAAATAGATATACTGGACCCAAGGCACATCATCCGAATTAGTTTTGAAGATTTTCCCAGTTTTATTGATACCAATGTAGAAACCGGAAAACGATATAACTACCTGGTTACGGCTTTAGACAGACTAAAAAATGAAAGTGAGCCAAGTGGCCCTGTGGGGATTCAGGCAAAGGACCAGGCTAGCGCAAAATAATAGCGTTTTAATCCAAAAATAATGGGGCGTTCATGAACAAAACGCCCCATTATTTAATACAACAAGATGGACTAATAATCAAAGTTTTGTTTAATGGCTCCATTTTGTGTAATGACATACTGCGGAATAGGCAATATCAATTTGTGTTCGGTTACGGGTTTATTTTTAGCAGTTAATACCGCTAAAGCGCGCCCGGTTCTTTTCAGATCGAAAAAACGATGAAACTCCATGGCCAGCTCCACTCTTCTTTCATGTTCAACAGCCAGCGCTAACGTCGGATATTTTGCAATAGGATAGTCGGGGCTGCCAAAAGCAGGGAGCCCACTGCGTTCCCTTACCTCGTTTAAATAAACAGGATCATCAGTAGCTTCCGAGAGCAACAACAGCACGTCTGCGTATCTCAGGACCATAAAGTTATTGTTACTTAATTCCTGGGCACCATTAACGGCAGCAGTTGGATCCATCCATTTCTTAGTGAACTTAACAGCGACAAAATTGCCTTTGGCATCGGTATAGCCGGTGGCAATGGAAGCATCTTTTCTGGGGTCTCCATTCTCGTATTCGTTATATAAATCGTCAGTAACCTGGTTTATACCACCGCCATATTTGGTGATCACACCATTGTTGACCGGCGCGAAAGCGGTCCAATAAGGACTGAAGGGCTTGCTTGCAGATCCGCCCAGATATTGAATTTCAAAAACAGACTCCTTCGTGTTTTTCACATTAGGGCCAAAAAGAGAGGTATACTGAGGTAACAAATTGTATTGCTTGCTGTCGTAAACTTCCTGAAGCACCCCTGCGGCGGCTGATTTGTTGTGCATTGATAAATAGACTTTACCCAATAAGGTTTGGGCGGCGCCTTTAGAAGCTCTGCCAATAACAGTAACGTCACTTGCCGGCGGCAGCTGGCTTACTGCGAAACCAAGATCACTAACGATCTGTGTATAAACCTGTGCTATTGGCATGCGCAATACCCCATAGCTTTCTTCTGCAGTCAGTACCCGGGTCACCAGGGGTACATCCCCAAACAACTGTACCAGATTGTAATAATACAATCCGCGTAAAAACATCATTTCTGCTTTAACCCGGTTGCTGAAGGGCTCATCAAGGCCGGCGACCTGGATTTTATCCAGAACGGTATTGACATTGAATATGGCTTTATAATACTCCTGCCAGAATTGATAGACCAATGTGTTGCTGGATTCAATCGTATAATCTCTAAAGGCCCATTTGTCGGCCTGATTGCCCGCTACGCTATATAAGGTTGCGTTATCCCCTAATAGCTCCGTATAGGATACGGCCGCCTCGGGTGCATACACGGTATAGAGTGTCGCATAAGTGGAATTCATCGCAACCTCAAAATCAGCTTTTGTTTTATAGTAATTTACCGCATTGGCATTTGAAACCGGCGAAAGGTCCAGAAATGATTTTTTACATCCGTTAGCCAACAGGCAAAAGCAGATGATGGCTGAAATATTTTTTATCGTCTTCATTTTCTTGAGTATATATTTGTTTTTTATGGTTATGAAGCTATCATGAGCAATATTTTTCACTAGCATCTATTTGATTCTTTGTGTTCAAGAGCTCGCAAGCTCGATTCATCGCTGTTTGTGAGCGTTTGCTCATGATGGTTTTGTCTTATTAAATGTTAGAAATCAATCTTAGCTCCAAATGTAATTACGCGCGGCGAGGGATATGATCCATAATCTACGCCCATAAATGCACCTGAAGGGACTGTCGGCGAGGCGGTGGCTGTGGATGACGGAGTTGTGGGTGTATAAGTGGTGTTTTCAGGGTCATAGTTCTTGTATTTACTGAAAAGGTGAACGTTTTCAGCATTTACATAAATTCTTGCCCCTTTTACAGGCGTATTTTTCAGAAAGCTT
This sequence comes from uncultured Pedobacter sp., assembly GCA_965650095.1. Classification (GTDB taxonomy): domain Bacteria; phylum Bacteroidota; class Bacteroidia; order Sphingobacteriales; family Sphingobacteriaceae; genus Pedobacter. The sequence goes on from CBFGNP010000035.1 coordinate 4,122, forward strand.
TGTGGGAGGGCATAAGACAGGCGGATATTTTTTAGTCTTACATAAGTTGCGTCTTCCACCCAGTAATTAGAAAAGCTTTGGACAAGTGCTGATGGATTGATAGAAGGTTTGAAGTGTTTCCCATCTCCGGGTTCAGCTTCTGACTTCCAGTAGTCAGCCACTTCTGCATAGGCATTTCTTCCGCCATTCCAGATTCCGGTATATCGGGTGAGCTGATTCGCTATTTCTCCTCCGAAAGAGCCCTGAAATAGGAACGAAAATTCGACACCTTTATAACTGAATGTATTGCTGATACCCGATGCGAAATCCGCTTGTGCATTACCGATAGTGGTCCTGTCGTTCGCATCAATTTTATCGTCACCATTTACATCCCTCACAATAGGATCGCCGGGGGTAGTGGCGGGGTCATGTACGGAAGCATTGATTTCTGCCTGGTTTTTGTATACGCCATCAAATATATACCCATAAAAGTTAGATACAGGCTGGCCCACCTCTGTTTTTACTGTCACCACATAATCTGTAAAAATAAGTGGTGCATTTCCAGGGCCAAGTTGTAATACTTTGTTGCGGTTAAAAGAGAGGTTGAAATCTGTAGTCCATTTAAATTCACCATCCATATTTTTAGTAGCAAGACTAAATTCGAAACCCTGGTTTCTGACTTTACCGATATTGGTTAGTTGTGTTGCAAAACCGGTGATATCCGGTACAGGCACATTTAAAAGTAAATCGTTAGTGGTTGAATTATAGTACTCCGTTGTAAAATTGACCCTGTTGTTCCAGATACTCAGATCTAAACCAATATTGAACTGATTGGTTTTCTCCCACTTCAAATCCGGATTGGAAATATTTGCAACAGTTAAGCCATTTGCAAGTTGATCGCCACTTGCATAATTTAGTGAGCTCAATAAACTAACCGGGCCATAATTTGGGATCTGGTTGTTACCGGAAACACCGTAGCTGGTTCTTAATTTCAGGTTATTGATCCAGCTGGCACCCTTCATAAAGTTCTCTTCGGATAACAGCCAGGCTGCCGAAACCGAAGGGAAGTAGCCAAATTTTGTATTCGTACCAAATCTTGAACTTCCATCTCTGCGGACGGTTCCCGTAAGGAAATACTTATTGTTGTAGTTATAATTGACCCTGGCCAGATAGGACAACATGGACCATTCGGAAGCGGTTGACGTTCCCGAGCTTACTGTTCCGGCATTTAAAGTCGGTACCAGGTCGTTTGGAAAGTTGGTGGAGGTTAAGGATTCAAATTCATCGCGTTGATGCTGCACGGTGTAACCTAATAAAGCATTTAGTCCATGGGCTCCAAACTGTTTGTCGTACGTTAAGGTGTTCTCGTTAAGCCAGTTTAGGGAATAAATGGAACTGGCAAAGCCTTCTGCAGGCAAGTTAGAAGAGTACCCGTATTTCTGATCTTTATTTCTATAGGAAGTTGTGCGGCCATTGGATAGGTTGGCATTCATACTGGTCCTGAATTTCAGGTCATCTATAATTTTATACTCGAGGAATCCCGTAGCAAGGGTATTGAAAGTTTTGGTTTGCCCGCTGATTTCCCGGGTCAGCGAATAGGGGTGCCACATGATCAAATCGCTGTAAGGAGTAAAGCGGTACCATACCGAATTTGGGTCCCTAAAACCCAGATTGCCATTCTCATTATAAACCGGGAATATCGGGTCGCTTTGCAAGCCCAGACTTACGATATCGCTTTTTCCTGCGGTACCACCTGTACGGTCAAATACTCCTGTAAAAGATAAATTAGTCCCCACACTGAATCGTTCGGAAATCTGATGTTTGATGTTGGTTCTTAAGGAAAGACGTTTATAGTAATTCTGGTCCAGGACGGCATCCTGATCTAATAAGCCTGCCGAAAAAAGGAATTGAGTTTTATCCGTTCCTCCTGATACGGAAAGTTGTCCGTTTTTTGATGGGGCGGTCCGGAACATCACATCCTGCCAGTCTGTACCTGTCCCAAACTGTGCGGGGTTGGTGACGAAATCTTCAGGTATTTTATAGGAAGAACCGCGTACACTGTTCGGATCTGAGGCATTTCCACCTGCAGCTATCCAGGCGTTATTGTGCGCATCATTGTAATATTGAATGAACTGCTGTGCATCCATCATTTTAATCCTTCGCAGTACATCCTGCAGGCCGTATTCAACTGTTGCATTGACTGATGTTTGTCCCGATTTGCCGAGTTTGGTAGTCACCAGGACTACGCCGTTTGCACCTCTGGATCCGTAGATCGCCGTCGAAGAAGCATCCTTCAAGATATCGACTGAGGCAATATCCTGAGCGTTTATCAAATTGAGGTTGAAGTTTTCCAGGGGCATGCCATCCACCACATATAATGGATTCGTACCCGCTGTGATTGAGCTGGTGCCCCTTATTTTAATGATCGGTGTTGAACCTGGTGCGCCTTGTGCCTGCGTAATGCTCACGCCTGGCAGCTGACCTGCCAGGGCCTGCGTGACGTTATTAAAGGACCTGTCCTTAAAATTGTCATACTTTACAGAAGAAATAGAGCCGGTTACTGCTCTTTTACTTTGTGTACCATAACCAACTACCACCACATCGGTTAAGGTCTTAATATCCTCTTTAAGTATAACTGCAATCGTGTTCCGGTTATTTATCGGTACTTCCTGCGTCGCATATCCCGCATAGGAAATAAGCAATATTGCATTGTAGTCTATATTCTGGAGGCTGAACTTACCATTGCTGTCGCTCATACTTCCCCCTGGTTTACCTTTGACCTTGATGGATGCGCCCGGCATGGGATTTCCTTTTATGTCGGTTACCGTGCCTGTAACATCGATCGGTGGCAATGCTTCTTTTTCCGTGGCTTTATCAGGCATGGTGTTGATGATGATCACCTTGTCTTTCATTTTATATTGAAGCGGCTGATCGGCAAATATTTTGTCCAGGACCGCTTTCAATTCTTCTTTATCGGCGTCAATAGATACCGGGCGTGCATTTTCCTTCGTCCCTTGTGTGTAGACGAAATAGAAGCCTGTTTGTTTTCTGATCTCATCAAGGACGTGTTTAAGGTCGGTGTTGCGTTGATGAATGCTGACTTTTTGAGCCATGCCTGCAGCACTTACCTGCATAGCTACAGCTAAAAGAAGAATGCCTGTTAACTTCATGATTAAAAGAAATTTATGTGCTGGTTTTTTGGATGGATGTAGCGGGCGTGCGTCCCAGTACTGCACAGCGGAAGCTTTACAATGTTCATTTTGTTTCATACATTTGGTTAGTGAAGGTGAATGGATAATTGATTGTATTCTTGCAGAATGGATGTTTATTACTCCTGTTTCCAGCACTTATAGCGTGTCGGCGCCAACCGACATGCTTTTCTCTTTACAGGAGTTCATCATTGATATCTATGTTTCTGGTTCTGTCATATCGATTTTATTTATTTTCTACAATTATTTTATTTCCTGAGCGCTTAAACTTCACCTCATTGGTCTCCTGCAAAAAGTTTAACACGCTGGTCACCTCCAGGCTTCTCGGCAATACACCTGTAAATTCCACCTCGGGTATTTCACCTTCATAAACAATGGTTACGCCATACCAGCGGGCAAGCTGATCCATGACGGCTTCGATTTTGGTGTCTTCGAAAAAAAACAAATTGGACTTCCAGCTCATTATTGCCTCAATGTTTGCTTTACTTACCTGAATGCGGTCGTTGCTCTTGTTCGAAAAGCGGGCCTGCTGACCCGGGAAGATCCTTTGGGTCTGATGGCCATGTTTTACATTTACCGCCCCCTCTAAGAGGGTGGTTTCCTGATCGGCCGCATCACTGTAGGCCATCAGGTTAAAATGAGTGCCCAGTACTTCAACCTCAGCGTTGTCCGTTTTCACGACAAATGGCATTCTCGTGGTATTCCGGCCTGTTTTTGCATATATTTTGGCGACCTCAAAATAAGCTTCACCTTTTAAGGACACGATGCGTTTTTCTTTACTAAATACCGTGGGGTAGGTAAGAGATGACTTTGCGTTTAACCAGACTTTCGTACCGTCGGACAGCGTAAGCCGGAACTGTACTCCTTTTGGCGTATAGAGTGTATTATAGTTATTTCCTCCTGGTGCCTGAGCATTCGCTCCCTCATAAAGTAATTGTCCGTCTTTGGTTTTTTTAACAGTGACATCGCCCTGTATGGCAAGCACCCCGTTGGCACCCGGCTTTAAGCTTAGCGTTGATCCATTTGCCAGTCGCAATGTCGCTTCTGTTGAAGCTGCTGGATTGGTTTTTACCAGTTTTTTTGGTAATGCAGGCGATGTTTCCGGTTGAAGCTGTTTATAAAGCAGGCCTCCGATCGTCAAAAACATTAATAGTGTGGCTGCGATAGCCGGAAAAGAAAAGTAACGAGGGCTGCTGAACTTCTTCTTTTCGCTTTCCTTCTTTGCATGACGCATTTGCTGCAGCATTTTATCTTCCAATTCTGATTTGGCCTGATCTGAAAGATGATGCAAATCCTCATCTTGCTTAAAATCGTCAAAGAGCCCATCAAGCAAGGCCTCCTCTGCCGCAGTAGCGTTCCCGGAAAGGTATTTGTCAATAAGTTGCAGGAATTGTTCTTTTGTCATTACAGCGGGCTTATATAATAAGAGAGGGATTTTTTTAACCGAACCCCCAGGCCAAGGAAAAAAAAATATTCTAACAGGAAGCCATCAGAAGCAAGCGCTCAATAACAGGGAAAAAATAAATACCAGCACCGAAAGCTGCCCCATAGCACGCTTTAGAAAACCAAGTGCTTTGGTCATATGGTTTTCGACTGTTTTTACAGAAATATTAAGTTTTTCAGAAATTTGCTTGTTGCTTAAATACTCTTCGCGGCTTAACCGATAAACAAGCCGGCATTTTTCGGGCAGCTGCTCGACGATCGTGTTGATCTGGCTGTTTATCTCTTTATATTCAATATCATTGCAGTCTGATTCCGCCGCTATTTTTTCATAAAGCGCATCAAAGATATCTTCATTTACACGCCCTGATCTTAGTTTTCTGTAAACTTCGTGTCGGACGCAGGTTTGTAAATATGCCGGAATAGAAACTTTGATTTGAAGTCGCTCGCGATCTGTCCAAAGTTTCATGAAGATATCCTGGATAATATCTTCGCACATCTGCTGATCTTTAAGAATCGCCAGTGCTGAGCCGTAAAGCCTTTGCCAATATTTCCGGTAAACAAGTTCCCATGCATGCTCATGTCCATTTTTTATCAGGGCAAGTAAGTCTTCATCGCTGCGCTTGTTCGGAAACATATTTGGCTAATCAAATCCGTTATGATCAATCCCAGCAATGTCATTTGCCCCTTCATTGATCTTGCTGCGTGTGGTAACCAGGAGGATGCAGATGATGAATCAGGCCATTATTTTGCTTGCTGGAAATCTCGTTTTGCTAACAAGCATACGAAGTTTGCATCAGTGATGTTGAAATTTTCGGGAATTAATTTATGCAATCGTTCCCGATTTTGCGAAAATGCGGGAAGGCATAGGGGAAGATCATTCCATTTAAAAAAAGCTGATCAACCCGATCAGCTTTTTTTTGAAAAAATCATTTCTGCGGCATCAATACCAGGCGAATGTAATTGTCCTCACTTAAATATTTCTGTGCAGTTATTTTAGAGCTTTCGACGGTCACGCTGTTTAACCTTTGCTGATAGGTAAGCAGCTGGTCCAGGTCATCACCATATTTTAAACGGTTTGTCAGGTACCCTAGCCAAAAGCTGTTATCGCGCATACTGAGTTCCATCTGGCGTTGCTCTTCTGACTTAAATTTAGTGATATCGTCAGCGGTGGCACCTTTTTCTTTTATCTGTTTAACTTCATCTAACGCAGCGGCAACTAACTTTTCAACGTTTGCAGGAGCGCAGCTAAAAGAGATCGTGAGATAATAATGAGCAGTTGGGTATTTGTTTACGCTTAAGCCTACCTGCGGACTGTAAACGCCGCTTTCTTTTTCACGTAAGCGCTCCAGTACTTTAATCTCTAATGCTGCTTTTAAGGCCTCTAGCTGAATGTTGGTTTGCGCATCATATTCGTAATCACCGTGGATATAAAGGCGGACAGAGGCTTTGTCTTCGAGTCCTTTATATACCGTTTTACTGATCTTTCCTTTTGGTGGATAGACGCCATTGTCAACAAAGTTCTGTTTCCTGTTTAAGGAAGGTAAACTCGCAATATAGGTTTCAATAAGCGGCTTAATGTTTTCAATGCTAAAGGCCCCGACAATCACAAAAATCTGTTCACTGTTATCCGCAAAACGTTCCTGATAAAAATTAAAGGCTTCGGCTAAGGATATTTTATCCAGATCTGCCAGGCTTGTTGGCCTGGCCCGTTTATGATAAGACGACAATACGGCCTGCACGGTATCAGCGAAAACACTTCCGGGATCAGCGCTCCTGTTGGCCAGTACTACGCGATAATCACTGATCTTCTTGTTAAAGATTTCCGGGTCCTTACGTGGGTTTGTGGCATAGGCATAAATCAGCTGAAAGGCGGTTTCGATATCTTTTGGCGACGAGTTGCCAGTATAGCCCTGATATAGATCATCTACATAGGTGCTGGCCCTGCCTGTGTTTCCAGCCAGCAGTTTATTGAGCTGGGTAGGGTTAAACTCCCCAACGCCACTTGCAGGGATCAGGCCAACAGCTTCAGCCGATTGCAGGTTTGCGTCGGTTGCTAGTGAAGTGCCCCCTTTGGAAAATGAGCTAAAGATGATCTGATCGTTTTTAAAATCGGTAGGTTTAAGCAGGACCTTAATGCCATTGCTTAAGCTGAGTTCCGTCACACCGACCTTATCAAAGGTTCGTTCGCCAGTTACTTTGCCGGCTGTGGGCTTCTTATCCAGTAAGGGTTTGTTAACAGAATTGTCTACATAAGCGGTTATTCCGTTACCCGCGTTTTTTAAGGTGGCCAGTAACTGCGCTTCTGTAGGAAGATTTGCTTTCTCTTTCTCAGGAGCCTGAATAATGATGATCTGATTTTCTTTTGTAATCAGCGTCTTTGCCAATGCGTTCACTTCATTAAGACTGATGCCTGCAAGCATTTTATTGGTCAGCTCATAAGCATATTCGGTTGAAGGGATGCTTGTTCCGGTAAGGAAATGGTTTAGATATTTCTGAACAAAAGAGGAGGAAGCCGTTTTATCTTTTTCTTTTAGTCTTTTTTCATTATTGGCAGCAATGTTCTTTCTGGCAACATCCAGCTCCGATTGCAGGAAGCCATATCTGCTCATGCGCTCATTTTCTGCCAGCACTGCGGTAAATGCTTTTTCAAGGGTAGCACCGGTGGCCGAGACGGCTGCCGATTGGAAGGCATTAATTCCAGGAACCAATCCTCCCTGGTAAGGACCAAATCCACTTTGAGCTTGTATAAAGGGAGCATTACCTTTTTGCATGATCTCCTGAATCCTTGCACTCAGCATGCTGTTGATCATGCTGTACATTAGACTTTTTTTATAGTCTGCGGCCGTTTTCAACACGCCGCCGCGTTGTTTATACATGATCTGCGCGACGTTATATTGCTGCTCCGGATCCGTAATTATTTTTATAAGCGGAGCTTTGTTGTCAGGTAAATCATAGGCCAGGCGTGGTCTTGGTGTTGCCGGATTGCTGAGACCGGAAAAATTTGCTTTGATCAGCTGTTCAACCTCATTTACATCAAAATCACCTACCGCAATGACCGCTTGCAGGTTTGGCCGGTACCAGTCCTTATAAAAGTTCCTGATCTTATCGTGGGTAAACGTTTTTAAGATATCTATTTTTCCGATAGGCAAGCGGTTCTCGTAGCGTGAGCCTTTTAGCAGCAGCGGAAGCAATTGTTTACTCATGCGCTCCTGTGCATTTTTACCACGCTGACGATCTTCTTCAATAATCACACCCCGCTCTTTGTCTATTTCATCGCCCTCCATGATGATCTTCCCTGCCCAGTTGGCCAGGATTTTGAAGCCGGTCTTGAAAACTGCGGCACTATCTGTGGGGATGGGCAATTGATAGACGGTCTGGTTAAATCCCGTATAGGCATTCAGGTCGGCCCCAAAACGTACGCCTGCTTTTTGCAGATAATTGATCATTTCATTTTTAGGGAAATCCTTTGTCCCGTTAAATGCCATGTGCTCCGTGAAATGGGCCAGCCCCTGCTGATTATCGTCTTCCATCAAGGAGCCAATGCGGGTCGCAAGGTAGAGTTCAGCCCTGTTTTTTGGTTCTGAATTTTTTCTGATGTAATAGGTAAGGCCGTTGGCCAGGCGTCCGATTTTTACACTGGGATCGTTCGGGAGAAGCGCTCCACTAAGCTTGGTGGCGGCAGCTGCTACAGGCTTTTTAACTATAGTTTTTTTCTGCGCATACACCGCTGTGTGAACAGCCAGAAAAACTGTGAGCCCTATGCCAAGGGCGTTAAAATACTTGTTCATGAATAATAAGTTTAAGCCAAACCTACGCAGGGCCTGGTATAGTTCAGAAAAATTTAACATAATTTAACAACCGGCCAGCTATTGCGCCGCGGGAAGTTAAACTTTTATAATGATTTTTTTATTGTACATGATCCAAAGTACCACAAGCCAGAATAACACAAAGGCAATTGCCCAGGCGAGTGATGCGTTAATAGGAGATAAGAATGGGGTAAAGTGAGCGTACAACCAGCCCTGAAGATTTGTTTTGGTACCGTCGGCGGCTGTTACAGAGAACATACCCAGCGTTCTTGGAATCAGACCGGAAAGAAAAAAAACCGTGATGGCATTGACACCATAAACCACAAAAGGCCTCGTGAAACGGTTGTATTGCTGAACATCAATGATCCAGTAGAGC
>CBFGNP010000036.1:0-12918 GCA_965650095.1 uncultured Pedobacter sp.
CCAGTCAGACTGGAGAAAATCCTCGATGGCGTGGGTCATGCTTTTTAGCAGGGCGGCGGCCAAACCTGCAAGAACACCCACAATAATGGCCAGGACAATAAGAAAATTACGGTTTGATATTTTTTGTTTACGGAATCTATTAACACTATCAAGGTAATTTACTAGTCGTACATACATAAGGCGGGGTGATTGTGTCTCAAATTGTAAATATAATAAAAACCATCCTTAGCGTCAATCCGGTATTAGAAATTAGCCTTATTAGTTAAGGCTAAATATTTATTAGCCACCTGGAAACAAGGCCTGATGCTAACTTTCATTAAGCTTGACCAGCAGCTCCTGATCACAGTCATAGTCAAGTATGTATAGGGTTACCAGACATGAAAAATCAATAAAAATACCGGCCTTTGGCATTAAACCGGAGGCAAAGTCCGCAGGGAGGATTTCGGGCCTGAGGTGAATATTGATCTCATCAAAACCGACCATTATGCAGGCCTTGATCTTTCGAATTTCTATAATCTTTTTTATCATTACAAATTCCAATAGCCTGCCCGCTGTTGAGCATTGGTCAATATAGCATTAATCTGTTATTTTAGAGCCCAATGTGCTAACAAAAAGCTAATCGCTCCCAGTTTATTATCGAAAAATTTACAGGGATTATGTGGCGAAAGCGATCTCAAGTTTATTCCTTTGCATAAAAGGGTACTACTAAAAAGTTCAATTATGAAAGAAGAGGAAAATGGCATCAATAAGGACATGCAGCTGTTCACAGACAAATTTGAACCTGCCAAATATAAGTTGATGGACAATGGAATAGAAGTGCGTGGAATGAAGGATATTCATAGAAGTTTAGTCGGGGCAGCGGTAATCATTGAACGGCTTGGGTTAAAGGTCAGTATCAGCCACGATGCCGGAATGCTTTCCTATGGCGCTTGCAAGGTCAGGAACAATTAAACACAACACCAAAATATCGCTAAAAGTAAAGATAAAATGTACAGTTCGGTTAAGACATATCTGAAGGTCCAGAATTTAGTCAGGGCGGCCTTGCTATTCATATTGATCAGTTTGAGTTTAAATGTCTTCAGTCAGCAAATGGGCGCAAAAACCAAAGTCTCTGTCGGGGGAGCTTTAGCTTTTCCTACCGGAAATTCTGCAAAAACATACCGGCGGGGTTACGGCGGCTCTTTAGTCGGCGAATACAACCTCAAAGGGAATCTCAATGCTGTTGGTTATCTGGGTTACATGCATTTTCAATATCGCAAAGATGTGCGGGCCCGGCTGGAGAACTATGGCGAAGATACCCACATAAGCGGGGTTATACCGTTAAAGGCAGGTTTGCGGTACTATTTTGGAGGAATATATTATGCTGAGGTTCTGGGAGGCTCAGCTTTCGCCCTCGGCGAACATCCCTACCAGGCCTTCACCTATTCCCCTGCCCTGGGTGCCTGCATACCGATAAATGATCGCTTTAGCGCAGATCTCGGCCTGCGTTATGAAAGCTGGATAAGAAATGGGGAATCAACGTCCTTTTATGGAGCAAGGATAGCACTGGCAGTGGCATTGTAAACAAAGAGAAAGTGCGGTACCGTAAAAACCCTGAGATCTCATGAAAAGAAATCCCAGGGAAATATATAGTTTGTAAGAGCGAATGACTGCTAGCCCCCAAGGGCCCTAAAAAGGTTGATAAGTGAAGAATAAGATTTCTGCTTAAGATCCACCTGCTGCATTTCTGCCTCAAGTACACTTCTTTGAGCAACGATAACCTCCAGATAACTGGCATATCCGGATAGATAAAGGTCATTAGCCGTTGAAACCGCCTTTTTTAATTCCTCAACCTCACTTGATTTAAATCGGTAGGCCTGCTTATAATTTTCTATTGCCGAAAGCTGTACAGAGACTTCCTGGTAGGCTTTGATGATTTGACGCTGATAATTGTAAAAGGCAGAAAGCTGCGCAGAATTTGCCACCAGGCTACTGTTTTTGAGCGCTGCCCTGTTGAGCAAAGGGGCACTTAGTCCACCGAGGAATCCAGCAGCGATTGAAGCAGGTGAGAAGAGCAGTGGAAGCTTAAAGGAATTATATCCTGCATTGGCATCAAGGGTCAGCGAGGGCAGAAATGCTTTTTTCGCGGCACTTACATCCGCCTTCGAGGCAGCCAGCTCCAGTTCAGCTTCCCTTACGTCCGGTCTTGTGAGAATAACTTTTGCGGGAATCCCGGCATATATTTCCCTGGGCAAAACTTTGGTAATGGCACTGGTGTCGCGCCCGATGTTTCCCTGGTACCTGCCCATAAGCAGATTAAGCTCATTCTCGATCCTATTGATTGCCTGCCGGATCTCAAACTGCCTGCCCTGGGTCGCTATACGTTGCGCCCTGAACTGACTGACTGCTAAGGCAGTTGCCCTGCCGCCGGCCATCTGGGCCTCCACAATTTCCAGACCCTTATTCTGCAAGAGTATATTTCGCTGGAGGATTTCTAATCGTTTATCAAGAGCAGTGAGCTCGTAGTAAAGTTCCGCGACCTGACTGATAACTTGTGTTTTATACCACTGCAGACCGGCCTGGCTTGAAAGATAGCGGTTGTATGCGGCCCTTTTCTTTTCAGATAGCTTTCCCCAGATGTCAATTTCCCATGAACTCCTGAAACCCGCAAAATAATCAGGTGTCGGGCTGGGGATTCGCTGCTTTTCATTCAGGTTTTCCGAAAAGTTCGTATCATAATTCCCTACCCCGTTCATTGTATAGTCTCCATAATGGTCGAGCCCTGCAGATATTCCGGCGCTTAGTGTAGGATAGCGCTTTGAGCGGCTTAAACGCAGGTTCAGCCCAGCTACCAATACCCGCTGTACCCCCGACTGAACATTCAGGTTGTTTTTGAGCGCCGTATCAATGAGCCCCTTGAGGTCCGGCTGGGTAAAGACAGCCTTCCAGCTTAAAGCCTCAGCAGGCGCCGAGGAGAGCCCATTAAAGGAATCAGGAAGTTTTTTCAGTTCAGGAAGACCTGCCTGCCTGACTGAGCCGCACGAAGTTATGATCGCGATCAGGCAGGGCATGATAAAAAATGGGATAATTATTTTAATATTTAATTTCATTTTAATTTGTTTTAAGCTTGGAACTTTTAACTACCTGCTTTTTTTTGCGGGCTGCAAATACCCCATATAACCCTGGAATTAGTATTACGCCAAAGAGCGTTCCGATGAGCATTCCCCCTACTGCGGTCATACCAATCGAACGGTTCCCTACCGCCCCGGCGCCTGAGGCTATGCAGAGTGGAATAAGGCCTGCAATAAAAGCGAAAGAAGTCATCAGTATGGGACGTAAGCGCGATACTGCCCCCAGAGCTGCAGCCCTGGCAACCGAGAAGCCGGCTTTGCGTTTTTGTTCGGCAAATTCAATGATTAAAATAGCATTCTTTCCGAGTAGTCCGATAAGCATGACCAGCGCCACCTGGGCGTAGATATTGTTCTCCAGGCCTGCCAGTTTCAGGGTAAAAAATGCCCCGGCAATTCCGGCAGGAAGCGAGAGCAGAACAGGCAACGGCAAGAGAAAGCTCTCATATTGCGCAGATAAAATGAGGTAAACGAATATCAGGCAGATGATGAAGATATAAATCGCCTGGTTTCCCGAAAGGATTTGCTCCCTTGTCATCCCAGACCATTCGATAGTAAAACCACGTGGAAGCTTTTCCTTTGCAGTTTTTTCAACTGTCGCAATCGCATCGCTGCTACTAAAGCCTGTTGCGGCATCACCGTTGATCATCGCCGAGGGGTACATATTATACCTGTTAATCTGTTCCGGCCCGTACACCCTTTCCATAGTGATAAATGCCGAGTAAGGTATCATCTCGCCACGGTCATTCTTGACATAGAGTTTTAACAGGTCTGTAGGCTTGCCCCGGTACTGGGGATAGGCCTGGAGCATCACTTTATACATCTGCCCGAAACGGATGAAATTGGTGGCGTAGTAACTTCCAATAAGGGTCTGCAGGGTACCCATTGCATTGTCAATTGTCACCCCTTTTTGCGCCGCCATATCCTGATCTACATGGATCAGATATTGCGGAAAATTAGGGTCGAAACTGGTGAATGCACCGGAAATCGCACTGCTTTTACGCAGTTCGGCAAGGAAGTCATTGGTTACCTTTGCCGTTTTTCCCATGTCCTCACTCTTGTTTTTATCCAACAGCCTGAGCTCAAAACCGCTGGCATTACCAAAGCCAGGTACAGTAGGCGGGGAAAAGAATTCAATGGAAGCATCACTAATCCCGCGGGTTTTGGCTTTGAGCAATGAAATAAGCTCATCGACACTTTCTTTGCGATCGTCCCATGCGGCAAGATTGATCATCGCCGTTCCATAGGAAGCACCTGTAATATCGCTCATTAGACTATAGCCTGCCAGGGTGCTGACGTTTTCAACGGACCGGAAACTGCTTGTCACCTGCTCGATCTGATCGAGCACCTGCTCCGTACGTTCAACGGTAGAGCCCGGAGGGGTGGTGACATTCACATAGATCATTCCCTGATCCTCGGTTGGGATAAACCCGGAAGGAAGAATGCTCGAGCCCAGCCAGCTCAGGAAAATAAAAAGCAGCAGTAGTCCGATAGTGACCAGCCTGCGGGAAATGATAAACCTGACCAGATGTCCAAACTTTTTCTCGGTTTTATCATAGCCTTTATTGAAGAGACCAAAAAAGCGCTGAAGTAACCCCTTTTTGCCAGGCTGGGTATCATGCCTTAACATCAATGCACAGAGCGCCGGTGTCAGCGTTAAAGCATTAATGCCCGATATGACAATAGAAATAGCCAGGGTAAGGGAAAACTGACGGTAAAACACCCCAACGGGCCCCGAAAGAAAGGCTACGGGAATAAATACCGCCGACATCACCAGGGTAATGGCAATGATAGCCCCGCTGATTTCTTTCATCGCGGCGATGGTTGCTTCCATTGGCGGCAGGTGCTCTTCGCTCATTTTCACGTGGACCGCCTCAACTACGACAATCGCATTATCCACCACTATCCCTATGGCAAGTACTAGTGCAAAAAGCGTGAGGATATTGATGGAAAAACCCATGATCTGGAGAAAGGCAAGGGTACTGATCAGCGCTACGGGAACCGCAAGGGCGGGAATCAGCGTACTCCTGAAATCCTGAAGAAAAATAAAGACCACGATGAATACCAGTATGAAAGCTTCCAAAAGCGTCCTTAAAACTTCATGGATACTTGCATCAAGGAAGCGGGAAACATCATAGGCGTAATTATATTCAACTCCCGGAGGGAAACTGGTGGCTTTAAGTTCAGCCATTTTCGACTTAATGTTATCTATTACCTCACTGGCATTTGAGCCAGGCCGCTGCTTGATCATAATCGAGGCGGAAGGTTTGCCATCGGTTTTGGAAACCATGTCATAGCTGACTGTCCCGAATTCCAGGTCAGCAATGTCTTTTAACCTCACCAGCGCCCCGTCCCGCTCGGCCCGGAGCACCAGATTCTCATAGTCCTCTTTGTTGTTGAATTTACCGGTATAGCGCAGCACATATTGTTTTACTTCTTTGCCCTTACCGGAATTCTCACCCGCCACACCTGGCGCCGCTTCGATATTCTGCTTACGCATCTTATCGATCACCTCTTCTGTAGAAATATTGTACGAGCGCATCCGGTCTGGTTTCAGCCATACCCGCATGGAATAATCCCTGGCGCCCATGATTTCTACAAAACCCACGCCGTCTATTCTTTTTAGCTCCTGCAGCACATTGATGTCCGCAAAGTTATAAATGAACTCCTCGTTCATTTCATTATCGGTACTGGTAATGTTCAGGTAAAGAAGCATACTGTTCACTTCTTTTTCTGTGGTTACCCCTGCCTTTATCACCTCTTCTGGAAGTTCATCAAGTACGGTGGTCACCCGGTTCTGCACATTTACCGCCGCCTGATCCGGATCGGTGCCGACATTGAAAAATACCTGTACCAGGGTTACCCCATTATTGCTGCTGACGGTGTTCATGTAGGTCATGCCCGGAACGCCGTTAATCGCACGTTCAAGGGGCGTAGCCACAGCCTTGGCACAAACCTCGGCATTAGCCCCGTTGTAACTGGCCGTTACGACAACTGACGGGGGAACAATGTCAGGAAACTGGGTAATCGGGAGCTTAAATAAGGCTAGGATGCCCAGTAAAATCAATATAAGTGAAATGACCAGTGAAAGTACCGGTCTTCTGATGAAGGTCTCAACCATTTATTTTAGGTTATACCAATCCCTCCCCACCGAAAAAATTTCCGCAGGAGGATTGGATAATGAAATAATGAACTATTTTTTTGCCAGCAGGGGTTTATCAGAGGTATAAACGGGTTTGATTACAGCACCATCCCTGATGTTCTGAATGCCTTCATAAACAATGGTTTCTCCCGGGTTAAGGCCACTTGCGCAGACAAAAAATCCAGGCAGACGAAGTTTGGGCACAAAACTTTTCATCTTGACCGTATTGTCCTTGCCAACTACAAAAACATAGTTTTTGTCCTGGATCTCAAATACGGACTTCTGGGGAATGAGGATACTGCCGGCAAGTTTGGAGTCTAGCTCCACTTTTCCAGAGGCGCCGTGCTTTAAAATGTTTTTCGGGTTGGCGAAAACTGCCCTGAATGCGATCGATCCTGTATTTCCCGAAAAAGCATTTTCGTGCGTTTGTATTTTTCCCGCTATCGGGTAGGCTGAACCATCAGAAAGAATGAGCTTTACCGATTTGTTCTGCTCAAAACGTCCTTTTCCGTTACGGGTAAACTGCAGGTATTCATTTTCGGTGATATCAAAATACGCATACATCTCTTTGGTATCAGAAATGGTAGTGAGCAGTGCGCCTTCATCAATTAGGCTCCCAGCTTTTAAGGGGATACGGTCTATTGTCCCATTGAAAGGAGATCGGATACGTGAATAGGAAAGCTTCTGATTGGCATCATCGATCATAGCCTTTGCCGTTTTGATCTGCGCTTCAGCCTCTGAGAGCCTGGCCTCTCCAAGCGAGAGTTCAGAAGGAGAGATCACTTTTTTATCTACAAGTGTTGTAATCCTTTCCAGTTCAACCTGGGCGATATTAGCTGCAGAAAGTGCGCTGGCCAGGTTTGCTTTCGCTTTATTGAGTGCGATGACATGTTCCCGGTCGTTCAACTGAAAGAGCAGCTGCCCTTTATGCACTTTCTCTCCCTCATCAACGAGTACCTTATCGATAAAGCCATGGGTCCTGGACCTGATATCCACGTTCCTGTAGGCCTGAATATCGGCAACGTAGTCAAAGGAAAGTGAAGTATCCTGTTCGGTTAGCTTTAACACCGGTATCTCGGCAATCTCATTATCTTTTTTCTGGGCCGTCCCCCCTGTACATGCCTGCATAGCGGCAGCAAGGATAGGAATCGCCATCCATTTAATTTTCATCTGTGTGTTTTCCTTATTTCTTTTTCTAATGCAGTGGCCATAACCAAAGGTTAGCGCACAGCAGCTTATCTGATATTTAATTTTTTTATCCAGCAAATAATATGTAATCCTGGCAAAAAGAGAACATAATCGGGAAAAATTAGAAATAAGTGAGTCTGTATAGAAAGGCGTGTTGCCCGCAAAAGAAATGTGGTGTTTCATAACCTGGTGGAGTTGAAACAGGAAGATGGTAGCGAATCTCCAAGCGCTTTTGAAAAGGCTGAAAGTCACTGGCTGCATCGTTTAGGTGCTGGAATTTTTTACGGAATTTTGGCTGCTTCTGATCTACCGCGGCCAGCAAAGCTTGTTGCTGATCCTCCCCTGAAATGGGGCTCATAATACTGGTAAACTTTATCGAAACAGAGGAAATCCCCTGGGCCAGATCCCCGGTTAGATGGGAAGGACGTAAAAAAAAGAAAGCCAGCAGCAGCATTAGCAGTAACGGAAAATGTTCCGGAACAGCAGAGCGGATTTTTAAAAAGGAATCTTCTCTTGTTCTAACCATTGATGCACACTGATTTGGATGCAAAACTACAAATCCCGGCACAAAAACCACCTACTTTAATGTAACAGATATGAAACTTAGTTTTCTTTTTAGAAAAAGCGACTTTAAACAAATACAAAAAAAACACATTATAGAAATCGAGGTCTAAATATCACCAAACCTCCAACATAAAAGCAAAAAAATAAAATTTTAAACTTTTTGGCTTCCTATTGGTCTACTTTATATGATAGAAACACAGGAAACCTTTAATTTTACCACAATGCCGTTGGTTAGCGGCGTCTTGCTGCTGATTTTTGGCACCTTTATTTTCATCTTCGCAATCTGGCGGAGAAACGAACGGCGAAAACTAACTGGAATCAGTGAGTTTACCTGCTCAGATAGAATGGTCAATACCAAAGGCACAGAAAAGATTTTGCGATTTTTGGCCGTGTTGCTTCTTATATCCGGTTTTATACTGATTACCTTTGAGGCGCTAAGAATTGAAGGCAAGGTGATGAACGAAGTAACCGCAGGCTAAGGAAGCAGGAAACTTTAAACTCATGTGCGCTCCTCAAACCAATTCTTTGCGTCTGATTAAAAAAACAGATCAAAAGACGGAACATACGAATTAAGTCATGATTTAGCTTTCTGTTTGGATTTTTCAGTTTAAAAAGCTATATTATCGATCACATCCAGATTAACCGCTCCAGGTAACAGAATTTTTCATTAAAACTTTTCAAATTTGGCATTAAAAAAAGCAGGATTTTACAGGGGCCCACGCTTACCCTTCAGAAAAAAAGAAGCAGAACATAAGATAAATGAGTTTATCGCCTCACCAGAGGTACGCTTAACGGGAGAAAACGTTGAAACCAATGTTTACCCGCTCCAAGAAGCCCTTCAAATGGCTAAAGAACTGGACTTAGATCTGGTTGAAATTTCCCCGAACGCTATCCCACCAGTCTGCCGGATCATCGATTACAGTAAGTTTCTTTACGAACAGAAAAAAAAACAAAAGGAGATTAAAAGTAAGGCCAAGCAGACCATTATCAAAGATATCCGTTTCGGCCCAAATACCGACGATCACGATTTTCAGTTTAAACTTAAACACGCAGTTTCGTTTTTGGAAAGTGGAGAAAAGGTACGCGCCTTTGTTCACTTCAAGGGCCGCTCGATCGTATATAAAGACCAGGGCGAAATTCTGCTTTTGAAATTTGCACAAAGTTTGGAAGAGGTAGGAAAAGTTGAGTTATTGCCAAAACTCGAGGGCAAGAGAATGTTTCTGACCTTAGCACCAAAAGTGGCGAGAAAATAAAGCCTGGCAATCTAACCTCTTCTAAATTTAACATGCTCCCTGTCATCAGAACCTATTTTGAATCAGGGAGCTATATTATTGGCAAGCGTTTTTTAAGGGGCTGGACATTTTTTCTTCCAGCTCCAAAACGGAACGATCTTTAACATCTTTGATAGGGTAGTCTATCAAAACGCTTCTCTATACCTAAAAGTACCGGCAAATCATTTTAACTAGGACAGGAAATATTCTTGTTCATAAATATTGTTGTTAATCCAATGAGAATAAGCCCCACATGGATATCATAGTTCATGCGTCTAAGCTTCAGCCCTGTACCACTTTCAGCAAAACTGGCCGAGTAATATGCATCGCGCTTAATCTCTGTTCCGGTATACCTCTCAAAACAAAGGTTCTGGTGGGCATAATAACTGTTCAGTTTGGGATAAACATCGATCTCAATGGCCGACTTGATGTTAGCGGTATCAGGCATCCTAAAAAAGTAACCTGCCGCGCCAGGATACTTTTTTTGCACCTTCAATACGACATTGTCCAAGACCCTATTAAATGAAAAAACACCGCCAACTTGGGTACTATCTGAAAGTGGTGCAGACCACTCTGGCATCTTTCCTCCACCGGTAACCTGGTAAAGTCCTTTACTGTGCCACTTAATGCCGTAAATCATGCCCGTAAGTGACAAAACAAGTAGAATTAACAGCGCATAAAAGCCTAATATGTTATGCAGATCGATATTGCGGTACTGTCCAAACAGAAAACCAGAATAATTGCGAATCCTAATTTTATTATAGGTTATTGATTAATTAGAAGAGATTATAACGGAAGCCTAAAAACCCTCTTATTCCTTGGTTCGGACCATATACATAAGATGGATCAAATGTTAATCCATAAGGATTTCCAGGGGTTACCATTGCCTGTCCGTTTCCATCAAACTGTACATTTTTGTCAAATGGATCATTGGCCCTTGCAATGATAAACGGATTGCCTTTATTAGGGGTCCAGTTCAAAAGGTTTTTAACGCCCCCATAAATATCAATATTCTTTCCAATTTTTTTCGTTAACTGAATATTCTGAATACTCCACCATGGCGAATATTCGCTGCGGGGATCTGTATCGCTTAATAGTGGCAAACGCATTGGCCCATATAAATTCCCTGTATAGTCGATAGTAAGGCCAGTCTTTTTAAGGGTATAACCTATATTCCATGTTCCCGTAAATTTCTCAGTAAACAGTTGTCTTATTTTTTGACCTTCTTCTTTGTTATAAACATCCATGGCAGTAGCTCCAGCCAGTATTTTCAGTCCATTGGAAAAGGCTATATCAACATTTAACGAAAGACCCCGAGATACAGCATATCCGTTTATATTATCATAAATGATTTTGTTAGGATCAGTATCATAATCAGCAATAATTTTGTTGGTAAAATAAGTATAGAAAGCTGTAGCATCTAAGCTGATAAAAGTGCTGCCCGCATATATCTTTTTCACAAAATTAAGGTTACCGTTCCAGGAAGTTTCCGGTTTAAGGTCATTAATAAATACAACTTCCCTTGCACCGGTCAAGGCTGCATGATCTTCTGTAAATACATTTGCAACCCTAAAACCGCTACCGAAACTTAAGCGGAAAATATTATTTTTATTTTCGGAGTTCCATTTATAGTTGATACGAGGTGTAAGAATGCTCCCATGAAGTGAATTATAATCGTATCGTATGCCTAATAATACCCTGTTATTTGTATTTAAGGTGATCTCATCCTGCATAAAGATTCCCGGAAGATTGGTATGGGCAGGTCTGTTTTTACCTAAATCATTGGCATTGGCTGTTGCAGGTGTATTGTCATCATAATAGGTGTAACGATAAGCAAGACCGGTTAACAGGTCATGTCTTCCTAAAGTTTTAAACCAGGTAAATTGACCGAAAGCTATTTTCTGGTTAGCCAAATACGGCACATTACCATAAACGGAGTTCTGATCGTGCTCATTGGCACTGAACTGGAAAAATATATTTTCTTGAACCGGAAGCTGGTAATTGCCCATAAGCTCCCAACGGCTAGTATAGATACTTTCTCCGTAAACCTCATCGCCACCCCTGTATTTTTTTCCCCAGTTCATTTCTCCACCCCAACGGTCTTCATAAACGTATCTTCCTGCCAATGAGAATATCCTGTTATCTTTTCTGTCAAAACTCCACTTGTTAAATAGCGAAATCCTGTTTTGCAAGGTTACATCGGTAAAGTTGTCGTTGTTTTTATCAATAGGATTACTGTAATTAAAGTAATTAAGCCCTATCAGAGATTGGGCTTTTTTACCTATGTTAAATTTTGCAGACAAATCTGCATTTACCTCTGCCCAGGTAGTACCAAATACATCTGCCGAAATAACAGGAGCATTTTCTGGTCTTTTGGTGATGATATTTATCAATCCTCCCACAGCTTCACTGCCATACAGTGTCGAAGCCGGGCCTTTTACTATTTCTACACGGTCAATCAATGCTTGAGGAATACCGCTTAAACCGTAAACCGTAGAGAGACCGCTGACAATAGGCATACCATCAATCAATATCATCGTATAAGGCCCTTCCAATCCGTTAATGTGGATATCACCAGTATTGCATATATTACAGTTGAGTTGCGGACGCACACCATTTATGTTTTGCAATGCCTCAAATAACGAAGGCGTAGGATTTGCTTTAAAAAACATTGAAGTATAAACTTCCACTGGCACCGGGCTATCCAGTTTAGAAACCTCCTTCATTGTTCCCGAAATGACCACATCATCTAATTCATCTGATTTTTCCCGAATAATAAAATCTTCAACAACCGATTCGCTGTTGATACTTATATATTCCTTGGTTATAATAAAACTAATATGCTTTACCTCTACCTTCCAAGTTCCGTACGGAACTTTTTCTAATGAATAACTGCCATTATCACCAGATGAAGTACCTATATTAAGTTTAGGGATAAACACTGATGCCCCCTTTAAAGGCCTACCTTCGGTATCGGATATTTTGCCGGATATTTTACCTGTTTGGGCACAAGTTATAAACCCGGTAAAAATGATAATTATTGTCAATAGCGTTCTGAGTATTGTCATTATTCTTTTCGTTTATATTTTTTTTAGATCAACAAAAATAATAAGTTAGACTGAACTAACAAAACATTCTCTAACTTTATTGTTAGACAGTGCTAATATTTAGTAAATTTGCGTTATGATATCACAGACGGAAGAAAATTACCTGAAAGTTTTATACAATTTAACGAGCTTAAAAGGCGAAGCCAGTGTTAATGAAATAAGCAAGCAGCTGGATATTAAAATGCCCACAGTAAACAGTATGATGAAGCGGCTTGCAGAAAAGGGACTGGTTGTTTACGAAAGTTACAAACCGCTTAAATTAACCGCCGAAGGAAAAAAACGGGCTACTCTTATTATCAGAAAACACCGATTGACAGAGATGTATCTGTTTGAAAAAATGGGGTTTGGCTGGGATGAAGTGCACCATATAGCCGAACAAATTGAACACATCCAGGCTCCCGAGTTTTTTTTGAAAATGGACGAGCTATTAGGTTTTCCTAAAGTGGATCCCCATGGTTCGCCGATACCGGATACCGATGGGAAAATTGCTACAGACAGCTATCTGAAATTGAGCGATTGCAAAGCGGGAGATATTGTTA
>CBFGNP010000037.1:0-12900 GCA_965650095.1 uncultured Pedobacter sp.
TATTTCTTTGTTATAGCATTTCTTCGGTTGCTCAGAACAATCCGTCTGCACATCAAGCCTCCATTAAAAAACTTAAGGATGTGAGATTTACTATTTTAACACCTCGCGTTATTCGCATGGAATGGGATAGTACAAATACTTTTACAGATAACAGATCTTTCACCATAGTAAACCGTAACCTGCCAACCCCAAAATATACTGCCAAACAAAAAAACGGCTGGTTCATCATTCAGACTGATGAACTAGAGTTAAAATATCGCCTGAACTCCGGAAAGTTTTCAGCTTCAAATCTTTCGGTTCGGTATAGAAAAGACAATAGCAGGGCCTTTACCTGGATACCAGGGATGGCTCAAAAAGAAAATCTAAAAGGAACAGCCCGCACGTTAGACAGATTTGATGGCGATACAGATAGTAAAGGAAAAAAGATGAAACTGGAGGAAGGAATTTTATCGAAAGATGGCTGGTTCCTACTCGACGATTCGAATTCTTTTTTATTTGACAACAGTGATTGGCCTTGGGTAACCCAACGGTCTTCAACTCCTCAGCAGGATTGGTATTTTATGGGATATGGCCTGAATTATAAATCTGCCCTCTCTGATTATACTAAAATAGCCGGAAAAGTCCCTTTGCCACCGCGTTATGCTTTTGGATACTGGTGGTCACGCTACTGGAGTTATTCAGATAACGAATTACGCGATCTGGTAAAGAATTTTGAGAAATTTAATGTTCCTCTTGATGTTCTGGTTATTGATATGGACTGGCACACTACCGATAGTGTTGGCACGAAACCAGATGAATTTGGTCAGCGAAAATGGTGGACAGGCTGGACCTGGAATAAGTCTCTTTTTTCCTATCCCGAAAAATTTCTGCAGTGGACTAAAACCAGGAAACTTAAAACAACATTAAACCTGCATCCGGCATCAGGGATAGCGCCATGGGAAGAGCGTTATGGAGAATTCGCCAGAAAAATGAATTTTGATACCACATCCAGGAAAAACATACCTTTTTTAGGCTCTGACAAACAGTTTATGACGAACCTCTTTGATGTGGTATTGTCTCCACTTGAAAAGCAGTGTGTTGATTTCTGGTGGCTGGATTGGCAGCAATGGCTGGAGGACAAAAAGGTAAAAGGCTTACAAAATACCTGGTGGCTAAATTATACCTTCTTTACCCAAATGGAAAAAAACAGGGATACGAGACCATTATTATACCACAGATGGGGTGGATTGGGAAATCACAGGTACCAGATCGGATTCTCCGGTGATGCCTATATATCCTGGAAGTCCCTGGAGTATCAGCCGTATTTTACCAACACAGCTTCCAACGTTTTATATGGATACTGGAGTCACGATATTGGGGGACATACCTTTGGTGGTGTGAAAAAAGATTTTGACCCTGAATTATATACACGTTGGATGCAATATGGAGCGCTCAGCCCCATTTTCAGGACACATTCAGCAAAAAATGCGACACTTAATAAAGAGATATGGAACTTTAGAGGTGATTTTTTTACCGCTCAACATGATGCCATCCGGTTAAGGTATACCCTTGCACCTTACATCTATACCATGGCCAGGAAAACTTATGACACCGGCATTTCTCTTTGTCGCCCCATGTATTATGATTATCCTGAAAAGGATGATGCATATCGTTTTGACAGACAGTATATGTTCGGTGACGATATATTGGTAGCACCTATAGGTACTCCAACAACAAATGGATTCTCAAAAATAAAGGTATGGTTGCCAGAAGGAAACGATTGGTATGAATGGCATACCGGAACTATTTTAGCCGGTGGGAAGGTTATAGAACGAGATTTCGCAATCGATGAATATCCAATTTTTGTAAAGGCAGGGGCAATTATTCCCATGTATGGCAATGAAGTGATGAATCTGGAAGAAAATCCGGATAGACTAAAATTGGGCATTTTCCCCGGAGGAGTGAGTTCCGGCCAGCTGTATGAAGATCAAGGGAATGATAAGGATTATGCCGGCAATTGTGCTTACACCGGTTTTAAAACCAGGAGGCTGTCTGACCATTTATTAGAGATTATTCTGGAGCCTGTGAAAGGTACTTATCCCGGGATGAAAAATAAGAAAGATTATTTGATAACGCTTTTTGGATCTGCAATGCCGGAGTCGGTTACGGTAAACGGGGAAACGGTCAATTGGCAGCGAACTGATCGGGGAAATTCCTGGGACTATAATGGAGATGAATTGAGCGCAAATATTAATATAGCTGAAGTAGAGGTTGACAGAAAGCTAACGGTACTGGTAGATTTTGGAAGAAATAAGGATGTTGAAATAAATAATGGTTTGAGAGGGAAGTTTAAGCGGCTTAACAGCGCTACGACCGATCTTAAGTATAAGGTAAGTACACTTGTGCTTCCCAAAACTGTTGGTATTGCGGTGGAGACGAATCGTAAATTGGAGTATGACCCGAAAAATTTCTTTGACATCATAACACAGTTCAATATTAATTATTCCGGGATACCCGAAAGCATCAAAGCACTTAACTTAAATAAGGACATAGAGAATTGGTACCTCAGGTATTTAGGTTTCTAATGAAGCTTAAATACTTCTGATGCATTTTTTTTAAACCACATGTGATAAAATTGGATCGAAGCATATGAAAATTACTAAAACCTTTCTGATACTGACGCTGCTGCTTATTGGAAGCAGTTCAAACGCATTACTGGCACAAAATAAAAAGAAGCCGAACATCATTTTAATTCTTGCCGACGATATGGGTTATTCGGATATTGGCTGTTTTGGATCGGAGATTCATACCCCAAATATTGATAAGCTTGCTTCATCAGGTGTTAAATTATCCCAGTTCTATAATTCTGCACGTTGCTGTCCGACACGCGCTTCTCTGCTAACTGGACTTTATCCACATATGGCAGGCATAGGCTGGATGACTACAGATCGGCAACAGCCGGGTTACAAAGGAGAGTTGAACAATGAATGCATTACCATTGCACAAGTTTTAAAATCCGGTGGTTATTCCACTTACGCTTCGGGGAAGTGGCATGTAACAGCCCAGGTAAAATATGATGGAGATAAAAAAAATTGGCCTTTACAGCGGGGGTTTGATAAATATTTTGGTATTATCCCTGGAGCTGCAAACTATTTTAACCCTGGAGGGCTCACTTCAGGGAACGATAAAATAACTGCCGGAAAGAATTTTTACCTGACGGACGCTATTGCAGATACCGCTGTTAAATTCATCGGCAGCCATTCAAAAGAGAAAAAGGATGAGCCTTTTTTTATGTATGTTGCCTTCAATGCACCGCACTGGCCGCTCCATGCCAAACCTGAAGACATCAAAAAATACGAGAACAAATATCTTTCAGGTTGGGATGAGATCAGGAAGGAACGTTATGAGAAACAGCTAAAACTTGGACTACTTGATCATTCCGTAAAATTGAGCCCCCGGGATAATCAGATTCCGGAATGGAATACCTTTTCTGAAGAAGAGAAAAAACTTTGGGCAAAACGCATGGCCGTTTATGCTGCCCAGATTGATTGTATGGACCAGGGGATAGGGCGAATACTGAAGGAACTGAAAAAAGACAAAATGACGGAAAATACACTCATTGTGTTTTTATCTGATAATGGCGCATGTGCTGAAAATGTGGATAGTGGAGAGGATAAAAGCCTGGAAGGTCTTGGTACAAAACAAAGTTTTCAAAGCTATCGCATCAACTGGGCCAACACCAGCAATACGCCATTTAAGCTATATAAACATGATGTGCACGAAGGTGGTATCTCTTCGCCCTTCATCGCCAGCTGGCCAAATGTGATAAAGGCCAATGCAACGGTTATCAGTACACCGGCCCATATTATTGACATCATGCCTTCCTTTGTTGAGGTATCTGGCGCAACATATCCGCTACAGTTTAACAGTACCCTGATTCATCCAATTGCAGGGAAGAGCCTGATTGAATTATTTAAAGGTGGTAAGTTACAAGAACGGCCCATATTCTGGGAGCATGAGGCAAACCGTGCAATAAGGTATCAAAAATGGAAATTGGTATCGAAGGCAAAAAAACGCCCTCCGTTTATCGGTACCTGGGAGCTGTACGATATGAATAATGACCGGTCAGAAAGCCTGGATCTGTCGAAAAAATATCCAAAAATAGCAGATGATCTTGCATCAATGTGGGATAAGTGGGCCAGGGATAATCAGGTTTATCCACTCCGTCCTTCCAAGGCTGGTAAATTGTAAATGAAAACACTAAGATAACTGTGTGATTATGCAACTGTTTTTAAGAAAAAGTGTTTTTTTGTTCCTGTTTTTATCGGGTTTTGCTGAGCTTTATGCACAAAGCAAGACAGATACGGTCTCTGTGTTTACCTATAAGCATGTAGATAGCATCAGACTCAGAATGAAGGTCTGGAATCCGCCGAATAAACAACCTGATCAGAAATATCCCGCAATTATTTTCTTTTTCGGAGGAGGCTGGAAACATGGAGACATGCGACAGTTTGAGCCTCAGGCAAAATATTTTGCTTCTAAAGGAATGATCGCAGTTACAGTTGATTACAGGGTTTCTGAGCGGAATCACACCAGCCCCTTTGAAGCGGTTAAAGATGCCAGATCTGCGATCAGGTATTTACGGGTTAACAGCAATCGTCTGGGTATTGATGAGCATAAGATCGTAGCGGCCGGTGGGTCAGCAGGGGGACATCTGGCTGCCGCTTGTGACCTGATAGCTTTTGATGAGGCTACAGATGATCTTCAAATAAGCTCCAGGCCTAATGCAGTTGTTCTTTACAATCCTGTTATTAATAATGGCCCTGGAGGCTATGGTTATCAGCTTTTTGGTAACGATTATAAAAAAATATCTCCTTTTCACAATATCCTAAAGGGAGCGGCACCAACATTAATCATGTCTGGTACTGAAGATAAGATCGTACCGGTTCATGTCATTAAATCTTATCAGGAAAAAATGATAGCGTTGGGAAACAAGTGTCAAGTCCATTTATACGAGGGACAGGCACATGGTTTTTTCAGATTTAACCCTAAAAAGAAGATGGACAGTTACAAGGGGACGCTCCGGGACGTAGAAATTTTTCTTAACTCATTAGGATATATAAACTAATCTGGTTATTAACGGGGGTATGTGTATCGATTTGTAAAATCTCCCTTTATAGGAGATGACTGAAAGATAAACAATAGGCTTGCCTCGGATTCCCTTTTTTGCTGCGGTGCCTATTAGTAATGTGTCCCTGAATTACCTTAAAAAAAAAGAAAAAAAAATGGCAATAAATAACTTAAGGAAAGATTTGGCTCCGATTACCTCAAACACCATGGCAGATATCGTTGAGGCAAGACTCAGGGCATATCTTAAAAAAAAATCTTTTCGCCCTGGTGATGCGTTGCCAAGGGAGCTTGAACTCGCAGAAGCCTTAGATGTAAGCCGGAATGTGCTGCGCGAAGCGTTGAGCAGATTTAAAATGCTGGGGATGATAGAGACCAAGAAGAAGCGGGGTATGATATTGGCGCGGCCGGATATCCTGGGAACCTTTGAACGTGTATTAGACCCTTTGATCATCGATACGGCCATCTCACAGGATATTTTTGAACTGAGGCTGGTATTGGAGATGGGACTGGCTGATCTGATCTATATCAGAAAAACTGAGAAGGATATTGCAGAGCTGGAAAACATTGCTAAAAAGGAAATCAACCACGACAACTCTTTCAGAATTAAAAATGAGATTGCCTTTCACGGAAAACTTTATGAAATGTCAGGCAATGATACATTAAAGCGGTTCCAGATTATGCTGCTCCCTATATTTGATTATGTGGTTATGCTCGAAAACACGCAGAAAATGGGAAAAGTGAACCACCTTGACCTGGTGCAAATTTTAAAAACCGGAACGAAAGAGGATTTTAAGAAAGGTATGGAGGCGCATTTACAGCCTCATTTTGACCGTTTAAAATAGCGTCCTTCTGCTACGATCAACACCATTTCCCATATACGGTTTTTCCGCTCACTAATTTTTAACATTTGTTGCCTAAAAATTAGGAAAATAAAAATATTATAATTCTATTTGTTGTATATGTACTACATATAATCATTACAGTGATTTAAGCAGGAACTGATCTTTAAACCGAATAATAAATTAATCATGAAAGCAATCTTCAAAATTTGTCTGATAATGGTAGGTCTGTTAGTTGCAATACAGAAGTCAGTTGCCCAAATCCCGGGCTTTACAATATCGGGTACGGTATCCGGCGATAGTCCAAAAGAAACGCTTCCCGGCGTATCTGTCTTTTTTAAGGGATCAAAAATAGGAACAACTACAGATACTAACGGACAATATAAAATAACTGTGTCAGATAGCGAAGGTATCCTGGTGTTCACTTTTGTCGGCTTTAAAACGAAGGAAGTAAACATTGGCGGGCAACGTGTCCTTAATATTATGCTAACCGGGGACGCGGCAGATTTAGATGAGGTGCTCGTAGTTGGTTACGGTACGCAGAGGCGAAAAGATGTTACGGGCTCAATCGCTTCGGTATCAGCTAATGATATAAAAAATCAACCTGCTTCAAACATTGAAAGTCTTTTGCAGGGGCGCGCGGCAGGGGTACAGGTCAGCCAGTCATCCGGAGCGCCAGGTAGTAACCTGAGCATCCGCATTCGGGGAGGAAGTTCCATTAACGCCGGTAATGAGCCATTATATGTGATTGATGGTATCCCTGTTGTGAACGACAATCAAGATCCCTCAGGTACTTCTTATGGTACTGCAACCTCTACCAATGCACTCACTTCTTTAAATCCTGATGATATTGAAAACATTCAGATACTTAAGGACGCTTCCGCAACTGCCATCTATGGTTCCAGGGCAAACAATGGGGTGGTCATTATCACTACTAAACGTGGAAAGGGTGATGGAGTAACGGTATCGTACAATGGTTATTATGGAAGACAGGAAGCCGTAAAAAAGCTGGATCTGATGAACGGGCAACAGCATGCTGAATTTTTAAACGATTGGGCCGTTGCCAACAATGTGACAAAGCCTTTCCCTGATCCCACAGCAATTGGTATTGGAACCGACTGGCAGGAGCAGATTTTAAGAAATGCGGCCATACAAAACCACCAGGTTTCGGTTGCCAGTGGCAAGAATGACATCAAGTACTACGTGTCTGCCAATTACTTTAACCAGGATGGTGTGATCATGAATTCGGGCTTGGACAGATATTCCTTAAGGGTTAACCTGGATGGAAAAATTACCAATAAGGTCAGGTTTAACCAGGCGCTTACCTATAACCGCACCATCAGTAATTCTCTGCCTTCTTCCAATCAGGGGGCAGGAAATGTTCGTTCAGCAGCGGAGCGCTCCTGGGTTACTTCACCGACAATCCCGGTTTTAGACAAAAACGGAGCTTATGTTGACACCTGGTATGGTGCAAGTAAGCCAGACAATCCTGTTGAAGCTTTGTCAACAATTTATAATGAACTAACAGGTGATAACCTGCTGGGGAACCTCTCGGTAGACTATGACATCATTCAGGGCTTAACCTTTAAAACCTTATTAGGGGTCAATTTAAATAACCGGTCGCTCGGAGAATATTATCCGGGTTCGACAACCTATCTCGGCAGTTTGTTTAGCGGATTGGGTATCAATTCCAACAGAAGGATCACCAATATCCTGAATGAAAATACGTTACGTTTTACCCGGACTTTTAACCAGGTTCACCATCTTGAACTTTTGGCAGGATTTACCTGGCAAACAGAAAAAGATTTTGAAAACTCAGCGCAGGCCTCGGGCTTTGCAGATGACCGCCTGGGCATTTATAAACTCGGCGGAGGAACGGGAGTGCCTGTTGTGGATTCCTTTCATACTGAGTGGAGTCTGGCATCGGCCTTGAGCAGGGTAAATTACCAGTACAAGAACAAAATCTTATTAACCGCCTCCTTCAGGGCTGATGGCTCATCGCGTTTTGGCGGAGGCAACAAGTGGGGATATTTTCCTTCGGTAGCTCTTGGTTATCGTTTGTCTGAGGAGTCTTTTATAAAAGACCTGAAGGTGATCAGCGATCTGAAGATCAGAGGTAGTTATGGTTTGACAGGCAACCAGGAAATTGGGTCTTATCAATCTCTGCCACGTCTGGCAACCGACCTGTTTTATATTTTCGGGAACAAGCTGGTTTCAGGCTCACGTCAAACCAGTTTGTCAAATTCTGAATTGAAATGGGAAAAGGCTGCGCAGTACGATTTTGGCCTTGATCTGGCCTTGTTTGACAATCGAATTCAATTTGTATTTGACTACTACCAGAAAACGACAAACGACTTGCTGTTTACCATCAACCTTCCGGGAATATCAGGGTATAGCACTGCATTATACAATACCGGAGCTGTGGAAAATAAAGGGATTGAACTAAGCCTGAATGCTGGAATACTAACAAAAGAATTGAAATGGGATGCAGCCCTTAATTTTGCCCGTAATCGGAATAAGATCACCTCTTTGGGAAGAAACTCATCAACAACATTGTTTGTAGGTTACCCTCCGGGCATGACATTGGGCTATATCTATGATGGTGTATTTAATACTCAGGAAGAAATTGATGGGCAAACTGTGCAAAAAGGTGTAAAACCTGGCGATGCCCGTTATCGTGATCTTAATGGTGATGGAATCTTAAATACCGACGACAGAGAGATCATTGGCAATCCTTTTCCGGATTATATTGTAGGCTTCAACAACAGTTTGAGTTATAAAGGGTTTTCTTTGTCTGTCTTTATGCAAGGCTCAATCGGCGGTGAAAGCACTAGGCTTGCCGCATTATTTAACCCTGCTGATGTATCCAGCAATAAATCAATAGAACTTTTAAACCGATGGACACCCCAAAACCCAGATAGCAATATACCCAGAGCGGGTGTTTCCAATTGGCTGTCAACATCAACACACGATCTGCAGCACCTTAGCTATTTGAAATTAAGGAATGTTCAGCTGGGTTATACACTACCAGCCAGAATCATGCCTTTTAAAGGGACTGCCAATGTGTATCTATCCGGACAAAACCTGCTTACCCTGACCAACGACTATAGTGGATATGATCCGGATGGGGGCATCAACTACCCCACAGCTAAGACAGTAATGTTTGGACTAAACCTGACTTTTTAAAAAATTAATATTTTTTATCATGAAGACAACCAGTAAGAACTTAATATATTGTGCATTGATCCTGTTGGGATTTAACTTCTTATCCTGCAAGAAATTCCTGGAAGAAGACCCTAAAAGTTTTCTCGCCCCTACCAATTACTATACAACTTCTCAGGATGCCATGTCTGCATTGGTAGGTGCTTATGACGCTTTAGGAAACAACAGCAGCACTTATACCGCAAGGCCTATCGCTTATCTGACCTGGCTGTGTTCTGATGAGGCTTTGCCGCCCATTTTGGCGGCGCAAAAGCAACTGGATAATTTCACCTTTGGGGCAGATCATGCTGATATTGGAAATCTTTGGAATCAGATCTACGACGCGATCGGGCGTGCGAATATTGTGCTGGAGAAAGTGCCGGCGATCACGATGGATAATAACGCAAAAGAGCAGATACTTGCCGAAGCCAGGTTTTTAAGAGGCTATCATTATTTTAATCTGGTACGGTTGTGGGGAAAGGTACCTCTTGTTACCAAACCCATTACGGTTATAGATGATGCCCTGATGGCACAAAGTACATTGACAGAAGTTTATAGCCAGATCATTTCAGATCTGGAATCTGCTGCTGCAGTACTGCTCAAAACGAATGAGAATGGACGGGCTACTAAAGGAGCAGCTTTAGGTATGTTAAGCAAAGTTTATTTAACAAGGGCTTCATCAGAAGCAGCCCAGGCTGGTGATTATAAAAGTTGCGCAGAATTGGCAAAGCAGGTCATTGACCTCGGTCCGTATCATTTGATGGCAGATTATCAAAAGGCTGTGGGAGGCGAAGATGAATTCAATGCAGAATCAATTTTTGAATGGCAGGCCGATAGGGTATTGCTTGCTGTTGGGGAACATAGTGTTTATGGACAGTTTACTTTACCCAGAGATATTGTTGGTCTGGTTCCAGAGGCCGGTCAGACGGGGGAGAGTAATATTGCCAGCGAAATCGGCTTCTTCAACAAATACAATGACCTTGATTACCGCAAAGAATCAACATTTATTACGCAGGGAACCAACAGACAGGGTAATGTGGTTAGTTGGCAACAGTTTACTTATCCTTTTCCTGCTCCTGCCTGGAAGTTTGTAAATAAGGCCGCAACAACCAGAAGCGCTTATGCATTTAGTGCCAATGTTGTCATTTTAAGACTGGCGGATGTCTATTTAATGAGGGCTGAAGCACTGAATGAGATCGGAGGCCCGGAAGAAGAAGACGCTTATGAAATGATTAATGATGTCCGTGCCAGGGCCAGGGCCCGAAATGGGGCGGCCACTTCTGTTTTTCCGGCCGATCTGAGCGGACTTAACAAAGAACAGTTTCGGGATGCGGTTTTGGAAGAAAGAGCTATCGAACTTGGATTTGAAGGCCACAGATGGTTTGATCTGGTACGTACAAAACGGTTTGTGTCAACTATGAAAGCTGCACATCCGGAATACCCGGTTGAAGAAAAGCATAATTTATTCCCGATACCGGTAAATGAAACCAAATTAAATACGAAACTAATACAGAATAAAGGATGGTAAAATGGACATTTTGTTTAAGGAACTTATTTGTATTGTGCATCACGTTTATCACCATTGTCCCCATAAAAATGTTCGCTCAAAATAATAGTCAGTGGTTTTCCTGGGGCAATGGCCAAGGGCTGCCGGTAAGGGAGGGGTTAAGTAATACCGTAGCAGGTATAAGCAATGCGGTACTCATTGTAGCAGGTGGCAACAACTTCAAGGGTTTGATACAGGAGGGAGGAAGCAAGGTTGTCTATGACAAGATTTATATAGCTAAAGATGGAAATACTTTAGAATGGATGGAGGCGGGCAAACTGCCGGGCCCATTGGCAAATGCCGCGGTTGTGAATTTTAAGGATGGACTGCTGGTGCTGGGAGGAACAAATGGTCAGCAGCCTACTGACCAGGTATTTTTTATGCGCTGGAATGCCGGCACTGGAAAAATAGAGTTGGACACCAACTATGCAAAATTGCCTGTCGCGCTTACTTCACTGTCTGCCGCCACAACAGGTAATCAAATTTATATAGCCGGGGGGCAGGACCAGAACGGTCAGCCCCGGCAGCTTTTTTACAGATTGGCACTCAACGCTGAGGGTACCTTTGCAGGTCAGCAATGGGAGGCGATGTCTGCCTTTCCAGGTGCGGCAAGGTTTGGCGCTGTTTTGACGGCCCAAAGCAATGGAGAACACGATTGTCTATACTTTTTTGGTGGTAAAGGTACGGCCGGCTACCTAACTGATGCTTATTCTTTTGATCCCGGACACCTGAAATGGAAAATGCTCAAATCGCTCCCCAGGCCCGCGTTGTTTAGCCCTTATATGCCGATGGGACAAACCCATATTGTATTGTTCAGCGGTTCTGATGGTCACGATGCAGATCGCGCAATTGCTTTAAAAGACGATTACCATATGGTTCGGGACGTGCTGGTTTATCATACCATTACCAATACCTGGCTTAAACTGGACAACATACCGACCGGGGTTGCAGGGGCTGCTGCAGTGAAATGGAACAGTAAACTCATGCTGATAGGAGGCGAACTGAGACCAGGTGTACGCAGCAATGAGGTACAGATCGCGGCCATACAGACCACTAAACAAAAAAGTAAGTTTGGCTGGATCGACTACAGCACACTGGGGCTTTACCTGGTGATATTGGCAGGGATCAGTTACTATTTTTCGAGGCAAAAAGATGCATCAGCCGATTACCTGTTGGGCAGCAAAAACATTCCTTATTGGGCTGCAGGCATCAGTATTATGGCTACGCAGGTCAGTGCCATCGGTTTTATGAGCATCCCAGCCAAAGCATATGCGGTAAACTGGGCATACTTTGCCGGGGTTTTTACCTGGTTCATTGCTGTGCCGATCGTTACCCGTGCCTACATTCCATTTATCAGGAAACTGAACGTGGTCAGTGCTTATCATTACCTGGAAGAGCGGTTTAATGCCGTCACCCGTATGTTTGCCGCTGCTGTCTTTATGTTTTATCAGCTGGCCCGCATGGGCCTGGTACTCTACCTTCCGGCATTGGCCCTTTCGGCCGTTACCCCCCTGGATACCCTCACCTGTATCCTGATCATGGGCGTATTGAGCACGGTTTATACCGTTGTCGGCGGATTTGAGGCGGTGATATGGATTGAAGTGGCGCAAGCTATATTATTGTTTGGTGGAGGAGTAGTCTGCCTCGTATTGGCGATCGCAGGCCTGAACGGTGGCTTTGGTGATTTTCTAAGTCTGGGCATTGCCGATCAGAAATTCAGTCTGGGCGAGGCGGATTGGGGGCTGACTTCCTCTACGCTGTTTGTGATCCTTATTGGCAATGTCTTTATTCGATTGGGTAACCTGACCAGTGATCAGGCCGTAGTGCAGCGTTACATGACCACCAGCAGTTTGAAACAAGCACAGCGTAGTGTCTGGGCAGATGTGGCGATCTCTGTACCTTGGGCAGTAGTGGTATATGGCCTGGGTACGGCCTTGTATGTGTTTTACAAACAGCATCCCGAACAATTAAGTCCCTCGATTTCAACGGATGGGATCTTGCCCATGTTTATTGCCCAGCAGGTTCCTATTGGACTTAGTGGATTGATCATTGCAGCTGTTTTTGCTGCTTCTATGTCTACCCTGGAAGGGTCTATTCATAGTGTGGCTACAATATTTACGACTGATTTTTACAGTAAATACAGGAAAAATGTCAGCCAAAAAGAAATGGGGAAAGTTGCAAAAATCGCTACAGTGGTGTTGGGTG
>CBFGNP010000038.1:0-12820 GCA_965650095.1 uncultured Pedobacter sp.
TATCGGTTTTCAAAAGTCTATTTGTTTTTGTACTTTTGTGCCCTCGAAATCTGCCCTATATTAATATTAATCAAGGCAATAGGACTATAAAAGCGGTAATTAGGTAAAATGCAAGAAAAGACAGAAGATAGGCTACGTAAGGTGAAAAGTATATTGGTAACCTTGCCAAAGCCAGAAACAGAGAAGTCTCCTTATTTTGATTTGGCAAAGAAGTACAACCTGAAAATTGATTTCAGATCATTTATTCATGTTGAAGGTGTTCCAGCCAGGGATTTCAGAAAAGATAAAATTACGTTAGGTGATTTTACAGCAGTAGTTTTTACAAGCAGAAATGCAGTGGATCATTTTTTCAGGATCTGTGAAGAGATGAGATATGATGTTCCCGCAGATCTGAAATACTTTTGTATTTCAGAATCCACCGCCTTATACCTCCAGAAATACATCCAGTACAGAAAGCGAAAAATATTTTTTGGAAAGCAAACAGCTGCCGATCTTGCAGAGGTACTGAAAAAACATGCAAGCGAGAAATTTCTTTATCCCTGCTCTGACGTAGCAACAGAAGATACGATGAATTTCCTGCAAAAGAATGGGTATGATTTTACACCAGCTGTGTTGTTCAGAACGGTAGTCTCAGATCTCTCTGATTTGGCTGAAGTTTTTTATGACATCATTGCTTTCTTCAGTCCTTCGAGTATTCAGTCACTGTATACAAATTTCCCCAATTTTAGACAAAATAACACGCGAATTGCCGCCTTTGGTGTAAACACACATAAGGCAGTTAAAGACTCGGGGTTAATTGTGGATATCGCTGCACCTTCGCCTGAAGCGCCTTCAATGATCATGGCGATCGAAAATTATGTAAAAAAGTCTAATAAGTAGGATTTCGTATTTCTTTTTAGGTTAAAAAATTTCTTTATACGGGTTGACCTGACAAGAAAAATGCCAAAAAGCATTTTATTTTTATTTTAAGTCACATTTTTATGACTCAATAATTGCTTTTATCAATTCAAATTGATAAAATTGTTATAAAATTGCTTATCGCTAGATATGAGGAATCTATACTTAGTCGCTTTTATTATTGTTGGTGCATTATTTTCAAGCTGTGGAAAAGGCGGGCAGGGAGAGCTGGTCGGTGTGTATAACAAGAAGTTCAAAAATAACAAGATCCCATTAGGAATGGTTTACATTCCGCCGGGAAGGACTTTAATCGGGATGTCTGATGAGGACATCAACAACTCCCAAAGTTCCCCAAGCAGGATGACTTCCTTCAGTGCTTTCTTCATGGATCAGACGGAGATTACAAATGCTGAATACAGGCAGTTTGTAACCTGGGTCAGGGATTCTGTAGCGATAACTTTATTGGGCCCAACCACTGCCCCGAACTTCTTTAAGGCTGTACCTAAAGGTGCCGATGGCAATGCAGCTTTAGGCGGTAACAGGGATATAGACTGGAGAAAAGTCGGTAAGGGATCTGTGTTGTGGAGCAACAAAAAAGGAGGCATGGGCAGCAAGTTAGCCGATATGTATTATAGCGGTGCTGATGCCTTGCCAGGCAGACATGAAATTGATGTCAGGAAGCTTAAATATGCTTACAGCTATGTAAGCTCCGACCTGGCTGTGGAGGGCAGAAAAGACCCATCGAAAAAGAGACAGGATTTCATCATTACGTATACTGATAATCCTGATCCTTCAAATCCAAATCATCACCCTTCAGTAGAAGTTTATCCGGATACATTAGTTTGGAAAGTTGATTATTCCTATTCACAGAATGATCCGATGGTGAAAACTTATTTTAACCACCCTTCGTATGACGATTACCCGGTAGTAGGGGTAAGCTGGGAGCAGGCGAGTGCATTCTGTGTATGGCGCACCCGTTTTTACGAATCTGTAGCTTCTGCAAGAAAACTGCCGGCAAACTCCAGGCCTGAATACCAGCTGCCAAGTGATGCACAGTTTGAATATGCTGCCCGAGGCGGGAATGTAAAAACCAAATACCCATGGGGTGGCCCATACGTACGCAATACTAAAGGCTGCATGCAAGCCAACTTCAAAGTTGGCCGTGGGAATTATTCTGATGATGGCGGATTATATACCGTAAATGTAAAATCTTATTTCCCTAATGATTACGGCCTGTACAATATGGCCGGCAATGTTGCGGAATGGACAATAACTGCTTACAACCAATCGGCAGCTCCAATGCTGCTTGATTTTAACCCCAATTTCACGTATGTGGCCAAAACGGGCGACAGTAAATACATGAAACGCAAAGTCGTAAGGGGTGGATCATGGAAGGATATCGGCTTCTTCCTTCAGAATTCAGTAGGTACTTACGAGTACCAGGACCAGGCCAGGTCATATATTGGTTTCAGGTGCGTTTCTGCATACCCTGGTACTGATATCACGTATAAAAACTAAAAAAACAAAAATATCTAAATCCTTTATTAACGAAGAAAATGGCAGCAAAAAAGAAATTCGATTGGTTACATCTTGCAATATCCTGGGGTGCCAGTATTGTAATTGTGGGTGCGTTGTTTAAAATTTTACATATTGGAGGTGCACTGGGTAACTATGCGATCGGTATTGGTCTGGGAGTGGAAGCCTGTTTATTCTTTTTAACAGGTTTCAGACAGCCTGAACATGAACTTCCATGGGAACGGGTTTATCCTGAACTAAGCGCAGATTTTGATGGCGAATTGCCTAAAGCTTCTGCAAGATCGGTTGCGGCAGCTCCTCAGGCTTTTTCGTCAACCGCGGCTTTAGATCAAATGTTGGTTGATGCTAAAATCGGGCCTGAACTGATTGAAAGTTTGGGTACAGGGCTACGTACTTTTGGCGATAAAGTGTCTGCCATATCTAATGTTGCAGATGCATCCTCTGCAACGACTGAGTTTACAGGAAAATTAAAAACAGCTTCTGCAAGCTTTGATACTTTAAACGGTGCTTTTGCGAAAGCTACCTCTCAACTGGTGGAAATGGGCGAAAGCAATACCGCCGCTACTGCATATCATGATCAGGTGAATGCATTGGCTAAAAATTTATCTGCACTAAACGCAGTTTATGAATTGGAACTTCAGGATTCAAGTGCGCATCTTAAATCAATGAATAAATTTTACCAGAACTTATCATTAACCATGAACAACTTCAATGAATCTATGGAAGATTCAAAACAGTTTAAAGAAGAAGTTGGTAAGCTGGCTAAGAATTTATCTTCACTGAATGCCATTTATGGTAATATGCTGACTGCCATGAACCAGCCGCGCATTTAATTAGTGATCAATTAGTTATTATTTAACCAAACAGACCTAATTATAAAATGGCCGGAGGAAAAGAATCAACGAGGCAGAAGATGATCAATATCATGTATTTGGTATTGTTGGCTATGCTCGCTTTAAACGTATCAGAAACCATATTAAGTGCTTTTAAGAATATAAACGATAGCTTGGTTACTTCTAAAACCAATGTAAGCACTAGCATTGACCAATTGTTTTCATCATTTGAAAATACAAAGTTGAAAGAAGAACCAGCCAGGGCACAACCTATCTGGGAGAAAGCCAATAAGGCTAAAGCTTATGCAGATGATTTGAATAATTATGTGCAGCAATTAAAAGATCGGTTTCTTTCAGCTGGTGAGGGCATCAATGAAGAAACCGGGGACATCAAACTTCGGGATAATATGGATATTGCCCAGGGAATCATGGTGAACCAAAAAGAAGGCTTTAAATTAAAAGCTAAAATTAATGAAACTCGCGAAAAACTAATTGGCTTGCTGGATGAAAAGGATCGCCGAAGTGTCAGTTTTTCTCTGGAAGCCGCTGATGCAAAGAAGGGGATAAACGGAAAGAAAGAGTGGGTAGACATTAATTTCGGGGAGGGGACTCCACTGACGGCTGCTAATACCATCTTAAGTAAAATCCAATCCGACGTTAAGAATGCAGAGGCTGAAATTGTCAAAAAGTTGTTCGGCAATATGGACAAAGCATTGGTGAACCTCGATAAGTTTGAGGCTGTGGCCGTAGCGCCAAGTTCTTATGTGGTACAGGGGCAGCCTTATACCGCACAGGTTTTCTTAACTGCCAGCGACAGTAAGTCTAACCCTCAGATCAGCGTTGGGGGCAACAGCCTTTCTGTAAAAGAAGGCAAAGGAACCTATACCGGTGGAACCGGAAGTGTAGGGGTTTTTAAATGGAGAGGTGTGATCCGCGTGAAGCAGACCGATGGTACGGTAAAAGAATACCCAACTGCTGAACAGAGTTACCAGGTGGCTAAACCTTCGGCAACCGTTTCTCCCAGTAAAATGAATGTGATCTACGCAGGTATACCAAATCCTTTTTCTGTTTCAGCAGCAGGCTTTCCGTTGGAAAGTGTAAGTGCAAGTATTTCCGGCGGATCAATCAGCAAAGTTGGAAGTGGGCAGTATTCGGTATTGGTTGGTGGTAACCAGGTTGGTAAAACATTAAACATCAATGTTTCTGCAAGCAACGGCGGTAAAACATTGAACCTCGGCGCCCAACAGTTCCGGGTAAAAGCATTGCCTACACCAAAAGCGAACGTTAAAGGTAAATCGGGCGGTAATGTTCCGCTGGAGTGGATCGAAGGAGCGGGAGCTATTGATACGCAGCTTGAAGATTTTGTTTTTGATGTGAAGTTCAGGGTGATCCGGTTCTCGGCCACTTTTATCAATCCACGTTCTGATGCGGTTACCATTTCTAATAATGGTGGCGGTTTTAGCGGACAAATAAAAGGTGCTTTAAATTCTCTTAAACCGGGTGCAACCATTATTTTTAAAGATATTGTTTGTGAGGGGCCTGATGGCAGACAAAAGGTTTTAGATGGAATAACATTTATAGCTAAATAGCATATGAAACAAGTATTATGTATTATCGCATTTCTGTTGTTAAGTATTGGTTCTTTTGCCCAGGAGACACCGGCAACATCTCCTGCTGATGCGGCGAAAAAGAGCAAGCTTAAGATAAAGACCCCACCGAAAGATGGGTTTTCTGTGAGGATGGATGTAGACAGCAATGTGATGGTACCATATGCTGACGTAAGGGAAGAGGATGTATATTATGCAAAACGTATCTGGCGCGAAATTGACCTGAGGGATACGATCAATTCGGTATTGAAAGCAGAAAATGCCAAACTGATTGATATCTTGCTTGAGGCAGTGTCGAACGAAGAACTCACGGTTTATTCTCCGAAAGATACCACTGCAGGAAAGCTCCTGGAAGATAATGATTCATTTAAAATTGCCCTAACTGCACAAGAGGCCTTACAGAGTGCGAGAGGGATTACAGAAGGGGTAGCGGATTCGGCAACCGGTAAAATTGCTGAACCTCAGCTGAGAAGGTTGAGATCAGACGAGTTTCTAAAGTTCAGGATCAAGGAAGACTGGATATTGGATGTGAAACGCTCAATTTTTGAACCGAGGATTGTTGGTCTTGCACCCATGAAAATGGTAGAAGGAAACTGGCAGCCGGTGTTCTGGATCTATTACGATGACGTAAGGGAACTGTTAAGTAAGGAACGAATGGTTAATCCATTTAATGATGCTTCACAGCTTACTTTTGATGACTTCTTTGTCAGACGGCTCTTCTCCAGCTATGTGGTTAAAGAAACCAACCCTTCAAATAAAAATATTGTGGACATCCTCGGGCAGACTGATCCTAAAGATCCCAGGAAATTGTATGAGTCTGAGCGGATCAAGAAATCCATTTCAGACTATGAACAAAGTTTATGGGAGTATTAGTTAGGAGTACGGAAGAAAGAGTGAGGATTAACGATTAAGTGCATATCGTAATCGCCTTAAAAATTAAAAGCCCTCGTGTAACACGTCAGGGCTTTTCTTATTTTTTGCCCCTTCATCTTTGCTCTTCGTTCCTTGTCCTTGTTCTTCGGGCGCCTTAGTCTTTGCTCTTAAAATAGTCCAGCAGAGTTTTAACCTGAGTTTTGTTCAATATTTTTTGCAGTTCGGTTTCGGGGGCATCTTTAATTTTCTTTACAGACTTAAACTGCTGCAGTAATCTGTCAGCGGTAGATTTACCAATACCCGGAATTTGTTCCAGCTCAGTTTTAAGGGTGCCCTTATCCCGCTTTTTTCTATGGAAGGTAATGCCAAAGCGGTGCGCTTCGTCCCGCAATTGCTGGATAACTTTTAGGGTTTCGGATTTCTTATCCAGGTAAAGGGGATAAGGGTCTCCGGGAAAAAATAGCTCCTCCAGGCGCTTCGCAATTCCAATCACGGTTACCCGCTTGTCGATGCCTAATTTCTTTAAACTGGTCATCGCAGCCGAAAGCTGGCCCTTGCCACCATCAATAATGATGAGTTGAGGTAAAGTATTCTCTTCCTCAAGCATGCGTTTATACCGCCTGAACACCGCTTCCTCCATCGTCGCAAAATCATTTGGCCCCTCAACCGTTTTTACGTTAAAATGCCTGTAATCCTTTTTTGAAGGCTTCGCATCTTTAAAAACCACAATTGCAGAAACGGGATAGGCACCCTGGAAATTGGAGTTGTCAAAGCATTCGATATGCTGTGGCAATTTGGTCAGCCCCAGATCCTTTTGCATTTGGCTAAGGATCCGGTCTGTTCTCAGGTCGGGGTTTAACTTTTCGTACTGATTGAGTTTCTCTTTTTTAAAGAAGAGCACATTTTTCTGAGAAAGTTCCAGTAGCTTTTTCTTTTCGCCCAATTTTGGGACCGTAAGTTTAAGGTTCTCATCGATCAGGACAATATCAAAAGGAACAATGATCTCTTTTGAACTACTATTGAACCTGCTTCGGAATTCGGTAATGGCAATGGTCAGCAATTCCTCATCGCTTTCATCCAGACGTTTCTTGATCTCGATCGTCTGCGTCTGAATAATGCTGCCGTTCATGACCTTCAGGTAATTTACAAATGCATAACGTTCATCAGAAGCAATACTGACCACGTCGATATTGGTGATCGCACTATTTACTACCGTTGATTTGCTCTGATATTTTTCGAGAACAAGCAGTTTACGCTGGTACTGATGCGCATATTCAAAGTTCAGATCGGTGACTGCATTTTTAATGATCTGCTTGACATTTTTAATGACATTGCCGATCTTCCCGTTCAGGATGTCCTTAATCTCTTCTATATTAGACTGGTAATCGGCTTCCGCCTGATAGGCCTGGCATGGCCCTTTACAATTGCCGATCTGGAATTCAAGACATACCTTGAACTTGCCCTCTTCGATGTTTTTTTGATGGAGCGGAAGATTACAGGTACGTAGCGGATAAGTTTCTTTGATGAGATCGAGTATGGTGTGCATCATCCCTACAGACGCGTAGGGGCCAAAATAGGTAGATCCATCCTTCACCATCTTTCTTGTCCAGAATATTCGTGGGAAAGGCTCTTTCTTGATGATGATCCATGGATAGGTCTTATCATCCTTAAGCATGATGTTATACCTGGGCTGGTGCTTTTTGATCAGGCTGTTCTCTAAAAGCCAGGCGTCAATTTCGGTGTCGACAATGGTAAATGTTATTTTACGGATCTTGGAAACCAGCACCCTGGTCTTTCCGTTCATCTGGTTATCCTTATTGAAATAAGAACCGACCCTGTTTCTTAGGTCTTTAGCTTTGCCGATATAAATGAGCGTACCATCCACATCCCAATACTGGTAGATACCAGGCTTATGAGGAATGTCGGTCAGGGCCTTTTTATAATCGAAAGCACTCATGGATCATAGAATTAGATAAAGGTAATTAAAAACCTAATTTTTCATCCAGCTCTGTCTTCTGCTCCTGCTGCTGATATTGGCTGCAGTCGTACGTAATGGATACCCCATTCTTAGGGAACTCAAAATCTCCCTGTGTAATTTTCAATTTAGGGTTGGCATAAACGCGCTTCATAAAACCCGCAAAAATAGGTAAGGCAGTGGTCGCACCATCGCCCTGCGAAGTACTAATGAAATGGAAAGCACGGTCTTCACAGCCGGTCCACACCCCGGCGACCAATTGCGGGCTGATTCCCATGAACCAGCCATCAGAGTTGTTTTGAGTAGTGCCGGTCTTACCCCCAATGGCAGCTTTGACACCGTATCTACCTGCCAGCCGCCAGCCAGTACCACTGGTTACTACGCCCCTGAGCATGCGTGTCATGACGTAAGCTACCTCCTCGTTCATAGCCGGTCTGGGGATTGGTCTTTCACTGTAAAGAACCACACCGTTCCGATCTTCGACCCTGACGATATAAGTAGGTTTGGTCCATATCCCTTTGTTAGCAAATACACTATATGCACCCACCATATCATAAACTGAGGCATCAAAAGAGCCCAGTGCTATGGAAGGATAGGCAGGTACTTCAGAGGTGATGCCCATTTTTTTTGCAAGGGTGGCTACCGCTGTGGGGCCAACCTGTTTCATTAAATAGGCGGCAATATAGTTTTGAGAAAGGGCCAGTGCTTTTTGCAGGGTCAGGTAGCCGGGGACAGTTCCCGAGGACCTTGGTGTCCAGGGCTCACTTCCGGGTACTTCGATGGTGACCGGTTCATTTAATACGGTAAAACAAGGCGAGTAGCCGTTTTCTATGGCAACGGCATAGGTGAAAGGCTTGGCTGTCGAGCCCACCTGCCTGGTACCCATTTTGACCTGGTCATATTTAAAATGCTCATAATTGATGCCCCCAACCCATGCTTTCACAAATCCTGTTTGAGGATCCATCGCCATCATGGCATTCCTGAGCAGCATTTTGTAGTATTTTACAGAGTCAATTGGCTTCATCAGCGTATCGACATTTCCACGCCAGGTAAAGATGGTCAGCATAGCCGGTGTGTTAAAATCTTTCCGGATCTCTTCTTCAGATTTGCCTTCCAGCTGAAGTGCTTTATACCGGTCCGATCGTTTAACGCCCTGTTCTATTTGTAGCTCTTTCCCTTTGAAAGGGTTTCTACCTTTCCAGCTTTTGTTAAACGAAGCCTGCAGGATCTTCATAGATTCCTTTTGTGCCGCTTCGGCATAAAGTTGCATATCGTAGTTCAGCGTGGTATAGATCTTCAGACCATCCCGGTCAAAATCGTACGGAACCCCATTGTTTAATATCGAGCGATCCTGGAAGATTTTTTTAAGGTCGTTTTTCAATACGGCCCTGAAATATGGAGCGATGCCGTCATTTACTGTAGCTGCACTGAACCTGAGGCCTAACGGTTTTTCCCTTTCGGCCTCCAGTTGCTGCTGACTGATGAAATCTGCTTTTACCATCAAACCCATAATGGTGTTTCTGCGCGCCAGTGCACGCTCCGGATTTCGGGTAGGGGAGTAGCGGGTGATACCTTTAAGGATGCCGATCAGCGTGGCCGACTGCGCAACAGTTAACTTATCTGGCGTAGTATTGAAATACACTCTTGCTGCAGATTTTATGCCATAGGCCTGGTTCCCAAAGTCCACCGTGTTGAGATACATGACCAGGATCTCTTCTTTTGTATAATTGCGTTCCAGTTTAACTGCAATCACCCATTCCTGAAATTTCTGAAGGATACGCTTTGCAAAGTTTTTCTGCCGGCCTTCTTCGGAGAATAGA
The DNA here is from genome assembly GCA_965650095.1 of uncultured Pedobacter sp. Lineage (GTDB taxonomy): Bacteria > Bacteroidota > Bacteroidia > Sphingobacteriales > Sphingobacteriaceae > Pedobacter. Next base: position 9,542 of record CBFGNP010000038.1, read on the forward strand.
TTTAAGGCCAATTGTTGAGTAATCGTACTTCCACCTTGTTTTTTGCCAACAAGTGCATATAAGAATATGGTGAATGTACGCTTGAAATCGATGCCCGAATGCTCTTTAAAGCGAATGTCCTCTGTAGCAATTAAAGCATTAATTACATTTGGAGAGATTTCCTGATAGCTGATATTGGATCGGTTTTGCACGAAGTAGGTGCCCAGTACTTTGCCGTCATCGGCAAGAATCTCTGAGGCCTGGTTGCTTTTCGGATGCTCGATGTCTCTAAAAGAAGGAAGTGCACCAAATAATCCAAATCCAACGGCGATGATGAACAAGGCAAACAATACGATCCCACCTATTAATAGCTTCCATAATGTAAAATTGTACTTCCTGATATCGGCTTTCGAAAGGTTTTTGTTCATTTTTAATAATTGTTTTTATAAAAATCCAGGTATTTGTTCAACAAATCTTTACTGGTTAATTTATCAAAGTTTTCTTTGCTGATGACAAAGCCACTATAGATATTGGCGGGAACTTTCATGATCCGGCGTAATAGTGGAGTGATTCCTTCTGCGTAAGCTTTAGCGTCCCCAAAATTACTAAAGTTCCCAATATATATCAGCTGATCATTGTCAAATTCTTTCAGTTGATGTTTTAAGTTAGCTCCCGCATAATTTCCTCTGTTGAATTGGCCGATGCCAAAACGTGAAGAACTAAGAGTTAAGGAGGCGTCAGCCACATCGATGACGTAATAATAAACCCCGGAGGCGGCTGTAGTAAATATGCTTTCCGTTTTAACAGGCACCGCTGCGGGTTTCTGTGTGCTTACAACCGCGGCTGTTGTGTCTTTTTCTGTATTTACAACCGGAACGGCCGTTGTTTTTTCTGGCTGTGGAACAGGAAGGACAGGCGGGGTCTGCGTTACTGGTACAGAAACCGGAACGGCCGGTGGGGCTACGCTACCAAAAGGTGGTTCATCCGGATCAAAATCTGTCAGTGCAATGGCTTTGTTTTTGAAATCATCCAGATGGTCGTTTATATAACTGATATGATCTTTTACCAGCGGAGTGATCAGCCTGTCGTCGGGAAACCTGGTCGTGATGCTGTTAAATTCTGCCAAAAGCGCATCTATAGGACTAGTCCGGCCTACTGCAATGGCTTTTAAATAGGCATATTGTGGCGACAAATAGTTTGAGCTGCTGCTTTTCTGTGATGCTTCGACCTGCTGAATCACCCTGGCAAAATCTTTCTTCTGGTATTGATCAAACAGTTCATCGTATTGCTTATTGATGGCTGTTTCGAGTTCTGTTTGTTTTAAAGAGAAGGAAGGGTCAAGAATGATTTTTGCATAGGCAGAATTAGGATAGTCTTTCAGGAGCTTATTCTTATAATCGTTTGCCCGGGGCTCACCTTTTTGCTTTGAAATGAGGAATAAACTGTAATAGACAGCCGCCAGATGGTTGTTGGCCGGAAAGCGTTTCAACAGCAGCTGATAAACTTCCTCCGCTTCTTCGGGGTCATTTAATTCCTGCATGTAAAAGCTGGCAATGTCGTAATACGCGTCAATAATCTTTTGATTGGATGCGGCGAGCAATTCCGGACTCAGAGGCAAGGCATCCCTATATGCTTTTATATCAGCAGTTTTATCGGCAGCTATAGTATCTTTTCCGGGATTGGTCGAGGATCCGTTGTTCATGTTATTTGCGATGTCCTGAGTGGTGGACTGGGCAGATGAGCGGATGCTTTGTCGCCAGTTGTTTTCCAGTTTTCTGTTTCCCCATTTTTTCTTAAACGCGGAATAGCCTGTACTTAAAGCGCCCACATTACTGAAATAAAAGGTGCCGGATGTTTGAGGCTTTTTATCGGCGGGTTCATAGAAGCTGGATGGCATGACATCAGGACCGCTTTTATCTGATGTCGGTGGTTTGGCCGCAGGGTTCAACAGGGCTTGTATTTTTGCCAGACGATCGGATTCCGGTAATGCTGCAATAGCTTGGAGGGTATCTTCCTTTGAGATGATCTGGTAACGCTTAGTCAGGTATTCGAGGTTTTGGTTCTTCTTCACAATGACCTCATAACCTGGATAATTTTTAGGCAGCGTGCTTACCGCACTGTCATAATAAAGTTTTGCATCCAGGTAATTATGGAGTTGTTTAAAGTTGAGGTCGGCCATTTTCAAATAAGACAGGCCTTTTTGGTAGGCGTTCTTTGTACTTTTCTGAATAGACAGCAGATAGTATTTTTTAGCCTTGTCATAATCACCATCAGCCAGTACGCTTTCTGCAATCTGATAATAGATCTGGTCATTATAGTCGGTATTTTTATCGTCTTTTAAGAGAGCAAGTAATTCGCGCTGCCGGTTGACTTTCTTACCACTGAGTAAAGCATTCAGTTTGATGCGGTTTAAGCTGGCATTGAAATACATTTCGAAAGGGGCGCTGCTTTTTTCAACTTTCCTATAGTTGAGCAATGCTTCTTTATAATTTTGCTGCTGCTCTGAAAGCTGTGCCAGAATGTATGTCCACCTGATTTTGTGCCGGCGGTTGCTGCTTGCTTTGATGGCTTGTTTTAAAAAGGAAATGGCCTCCGGATTTTTATGTTGATAAATGGACATCTGGGCAAGCGTAGCTAAAGGTTCGGCTGTATTTTTCTTAAGACCCGCAGTTACATAGGCCAGGGTGTCTAAGATCAGCTTTGCTTGACTAAGCCGCCTTACCTGCATTAAACTCCTGGCTTTCCAGTTCAACGCTTCAATATAGCTTTTTGTATTTTTCTGATAGTTTTTTGTGGTATAATCGAAATACTCTGCGGCATTGAAGTAGTTTCCTTTAAAGAACTGCGCTTTGCCCAGTAAGATATAAGCATCATCCAGATAATTGCTATAACCTTTTTCCAGAATGATCACCTGGGCTTTTTTGATGATGTCGTCCATGGATTTGGCCGGAGCAGTATTTTTTACGATAAAACTGCTGTCAATTTCCGGGCCTAGGTAAACCGGAAGGACCTGGTCAAAATTTTCCACATAGGATTCCGCAAGCTCCTGCTGGTGGGTATCCAGAATCACATTAGAATTATAGATATAATTGTAGCGGGCAGTTAAATTTTGCATGCTGCGGCTGGTAGCGTTGTCTTTCTGGCTGCCGCAGGAGTAAATTATACCGATGCATAAACTAAATAATATTACCTTTAAATTGCGGATAGCGTAATTCTTCAATGATGGGATGGTTTAATATTTAATTAACAACAAAATATATACAAAAGTATTTTATTCATCAATAACTTCTTAACAAAACC